>CAZNCO010000221.1:0-7173 GCA_964571345.1 uncultured Ohtaekwangia sp. | reverse complement strand
GTGCACGAGTTCATATTAACAACATTCACGTTCCTGAAGAGATTGTAAAGTTTGAAGAAGCGATTGAGGAGGTGAAAAAGGAAAAGAATCGGGTGGTGAAAAGCCAAAAGTATGAAGAGGCCGCACAACTCCGTGACAAAGAGAAGAAACTGATTGAACAACTCGATCTCGCGAAAGCAAGATGGGAAGAAAAGACTCGTACAGAAAAGTATGTGGTAACCGAAGACAACGTTGCCGATGTAATCGGAATGATGACCGGAATTCCTGCTAACAGAATTGCCCAAAAAGAGAGCAACAAATTGCTTGGCATGGGCGAGCAGCTTAGCGGAAAAGTAATTGGTCAAGAGGAGGCAATTAAAAAATTGACGAAAGCCATTCAACGCACGCGCGTAGGCTTGAAAGATCCTAAAAAACCAATTGGGTCGATTATATTCCTCGGACCAACAGGCGTGGGAAAAACAGAATTGGCAAAAGTTTTAGCTACCTATCTTTTTGATAAGGAGGATGCCTTGGTGCGCATCGACATGAGCGAGTATATGGAAAAATTTTCCGTATCGCGTTTGGTGGGTGCCCCTCCAGGATATGTGGGTTATGAAGAAGGCGGACAACTCACAGAAAAAGTTAGAAGAAAGCCTTACAGCGTAGTGCTATTAGATGAAATTGAAAAAGCCCATCCTGATGTTTTCAACATTCTATTGCAGGTTTTGGATGATGGAATTTTAACAGATGGATTGGGGCGCAGGGTTGATTTCAGAAACACGATCATTATCATGACTTCGAATATCGGAGTACGTGATTTGAAAGATTTTGGTGCAGGCATTGGCTTCACAACCAAAGCTAAGCGTGAAAATGAAGAAGAGGTGATGAAGAGCACAATTCAAAACGCTTTGAAACGTGCATTCAGCCCCGAGTTTCTGAATCGTTTGGATGATGTGATTGTATTCAACTCTCTTCAGCGCGAGCATATTCACAAAATCATTGACATTACGCTCGGCAAACTCTTTACCCGAATCAATAGCTTAGGCTACACCGTTGAGCTCACTGAAAAAGCGAAAGACTTTCTTGCTGAAAAAGGGTATGATCAGCAATTTGGTGCTCGCCCCCTGAACAGAGCCATTCAGAAATAGTTGGAAGATCCGGTTGCAGAAGAGATTTTGAAAGGCGAGGTAACCGAAGGCGGAACAATCTTAGCAGATTATGAAGGAACTGGGGAGGCCCTGACGATCAAATCCAAAAAATCAAAGACCTCATCAAAAGAGAAAAAGAGCGAATAACCTGTTTTTTTAGATCTTATTCTTTAAACCCGGAGCAAATTGCTACCGGGTTTTTTATTTAATATATTCAGGGATTACAAAGACCATATTAATGGTTAGAAATAAGTCTCTGGTCTTGATTGGTTTGATTTCTCTCATCGGGCTTTTGCTTGCGCTTAGCTTTTTTCTATTAAAAAGAAACAGTAGCATCATCAATCAGAATAAAGAAGAGCTGGAAAACGCTGCGTTGGTCAGAGTACACATTGGTGAAGTCCTCAGTAATTTACACTTGCTTGATCTGGGTATTCGTGGAATCGCTTTAGTACAAAACAAACAGCTTGAGAGTTCTATCGACAGTGCATTTGCAAGGAAAGACAAAATTTATGAGAAACTGGAACAGTCCCTTCTAGCGCAAAAATTTCCGGCATCAAGGTTGAATTCACTCAGAGACACTGTCGATCAATATTTTTACTGGATTAAATTGATTCAAGAAAAACTTAATCTGGGAAAAAATGATGAGGCAATTCGAATGATCAATGAAGATCGCGGATATAACGTTTGGGTTTTCCATAAAGGACTTGCCCAGGACATCAATGATTTTGAAGACAAGGTTGTTGCAAGAGCACAAGAAGATTATAAAAGTGCGCTTGAAAATAGTTATCTCCTTCAATTATTATTGTTTGTAATCATAATACCTACCCTTATTTACCTGGCTGTGTACACGATCAAGTCATTCAGACTTTCTGAAAAACTATTGTTGTCAGAAGCCGAAAGAAATAGAATTCTTTTTAATCAAAATGAAGTTCTGGAAAAGTTGGTTTACGAACGAACGCAAGAGATCGCAGCACAAAATGAAGAAATAATTTCTCAAAACGAAGAAATACAAGCTCACAACGAGAAGCTTCTTTCTCAGCAAAAAGAAATTGAAGACAAAACATATCTGCTCATTTCAAGAAATAAAGAATTAGAAGAGGCGAGCGCTATTATCTCTCAGCAAAAGCAAATTATTGAAGAAGAAAATCTTCAGTTGAGTTCAGAATTGGCCGATCAGAATAGGGAATTGAGGGCTTCGAATTACGAACTCGTTCAAAAAACAAATCGTATTGAACAGTTTGCCTATATGATTTCGCATAATCTTCGAGCACCCATTGCAAGATTATCTGGCCTGACGAACATCTTCAAATACGCTGTTGGTGAAAACGAACAAAATAACCTTATCAAAAAGGTCAATTCATCAGCCGAAGAGCTGGACAACATGATGAAAGACCTTTCTGAAATTATGCAGATACAGCGATTGAGTACCGATGTTTTTAGTGAAATTACTTTTGAGACCACGCTTGAAAAAATAAAGCAAATCCTTGAGAATGAAATAAAAGAAACAGGCGCTGAGTTTAGTACTTCATTTGAAGTCGCCTCCTTTTACTCCCTGCCAGCATACATTGACAATATATTCTACAATTTGATCAGTAACAGTATTAAGTACCGCCATCCTAAAAGAAAGCCAGTCATAACAATATCAAGTAAATTAACTGACGATTCCATCTTGCTCAGTATTGGGGATAATGGCCTTGGAGTCGATACTTCTCAGAAAGAAAATATTTTTGGCCTTTATAAGAGATTCCACTTTCATGTGGATGGACGCGGAATTGGACTTTATCTCGTCAAGTCTCAGATCGAAATGCTTCGCGGGAAAATTGAAGTGGAAAGTGAGATAAATAATGGCACAGTCTTCCGAATAGCTCTTCCAAATTCAAAAAACTGAAACTGCTTATTTTACAACAAGCCTGGCAACGTCTGAAAAACTGGCTGAGCTAAACTTTGCGATGTAAACTCCGGTTTTTAAAGGAGTTGAAAAATGAAGAGTTGTGTTGCTTTCAGGAACATTGAAGCTTGAAACCAATATTCCCATACTATCAAAAATGTTTAAGGTACCCGCGCCAGAAAAATCAAAATTGGAATTAAAATTCAGATCGGATCCGTTAAATGGATTCGGAGATAAAGCAAGCTTTTTTCCTCCTGTATATTTTACCGCGATCATATCAAATGTCTCCTGGTAATTATCAAAATCAACCGAGGTTAAGCGATAGTAGTTGTAACCGATAACTGGATTGGCATCAACTGCCTGGTAATCTTGGCGAATGTTTGTGGTTCCATGGCCTTTTATGTTAGCAATTGTGTAAAAATCCTGACCATTAGCCGATTTCTCCAAATTAAAGTGATCAAAATTTAATTCAGAGGCTGTTGCCCAGTTGAGCAGCACTTGATTTGCGCTTGATGTGCCTTTGAAAAATATAAGTGTTACTGGGAGAACATTGTTTGAACAAAATGTAGGACTACTACCAGTACAACTCCCGGCAGTGATGGCTGGACAAGTTCCTGAGCATGTTGCATTAGTGCCTAGACTAAGGGTACCACCAATACTTATAGTACCTGACGGCCCACCCGAAAATGCTGTATTGTTCTTTGCCGTAAAATTCCCGGTAACTATTAGTTTACCCAAAACATTAAATGTCACGTTATTATTCAGGTCTGTCCAGTTACCGTTAATTGTCACTGTCACCCCAGCAGGAATTGTTACGGTAGGGCTTGAACCCTGCGCGTTGAACGAGATACTACCATTAAGCGTAAAATTAAAATCCATTGTGAAGGTGTCACTTGTTCCTATTTGAGCCCCGCTAGTTCCTATGGTTAAACTCTCAGTATAGGTTCCCGATGTATAGAATGCTGCACCACCCCCGGTGCAACTCCAGCCTGTTAGCGTAGACATATTCTGATTGCCACCTGGCCAGCTATCAGTACATTGCTGGGCATAAAGGGAGCCTACTGCTAAAACCGAGCAAATCATAACGATAAATAGTCTTTTCATGCCGTGAGGAATTAAAGCAACTGTGAATTCATTTTTTAATCTCCAAAGGTAAGCATTTTCCTTCAGGTGCCGCGTTTATTCGATTGATTTACATCTACTTCCTACTATAATTCGGTGCCTCTCTGGTAATTGACACATCATGGGGATGGCTTTCTGTTACTCCTGCTGACGTGATCTTTACAAACTTGGCATTTTTCAATTTTTCGAGGTTTTTAGCTCCGCAGTAGCCCATCCCGGCTTTCAGTCCTCCAACCAATTGGTAAAGAACCTCCGAAACTAGGCCTTTGTAAGGAACACGGCCTGAAATGCCTTCAGGAACCAATTTTTTAATATCATCTTCTACATCCTGAAAATAGCGGTCTTTACTTCCGTCTTCCATTGCCTCTATCGAACCCATTCCGCGGTAAGATTTAAACCTCCGACCTTCGTAAATAATTACTTCGCCCGGGGCTTCCTCCGTCCCGGCTAACAAAGAGCCAATCATCACACTATCTGCTCCGGCAGCTAGTGCTTTCACCACGTCACCCGAAAAACGAATACCTCCGTCAGCAATCACTTTGGTATCTGAACCCTTCAGTGCTTTTGCCGCTTCATAAACTGCAGATAATTGCGGAAGACCAACACCTGCTACAACGCGTGTGGTACAAATGCTTCCAGGACCAACACCCACTTTAACTGCATCTGCTCCTATTTTAGCCAATGCCTTCGCTCCTTCACCTGTCGCAATGTTTCCAACTACCAAATCAAGATTGGGGTATTTTCTCTTCACTTTCTTTGCGGCTTCCATCACGCCTTTAGAATGACCGTGGGCTGTATCGATGCTGATCACATCCACACCGGCATTTTTTAGCGCCTCAATCCGATCAAGAATATCATGAGTAACCCCTACGGCAGCTCCAGCACGTAATCTTCCAAACTCATCTTTACATGCGTTGGGTTTGTTCTTCTTTTTCAGGATGTCTTTGTAGGTGACAAGCCCCGTCAACTTTCCTTTTTTATTAACAACCGGCAGTTTTTCAATTTTATAATTCTGCAGAATTAGCTCTGCCTTCTCAAGCGTAATACCTTCCGGAGCCGTGATCAGATTTTCTTTCGTCATGATTCGCTCAATTGGCATTGAAAAGTCCTTCTGGAACCGCAGATCTCGATTGGTGATGATTCCCACGAGTTTTCCGTTTCCATCAACCACAGGAATGCCCCCGATCTTAAATTCACGCATTATTTTTTCGGCATCGCGCACCGTAGAGTTAACTTGAAGAGTGACTGGATCAAGTATCATCCCGCTCTGCGAGCGCTTCACCTTTCGCACTTGTTCAGCCTGAGCTTCAATGCTCATATTCTTATGAATGAATCCAAGCCCTCCTTCCAAAGCAACGCTAATTGCCAATTCAGCCTCCGTTACGGTGTCCATTGCCGCAGAGATAATGGGAATATTAAGCTTGATATTTTTGGTCAAATAGCCTGAAGTACTGGTTTCTCGTGGTAACACCTCGCTATACGCGGGAACCAAGAGAACATCATCGTAGGTTAGGGCTTCAAAAAGAAATTTGGAAGGATTGAGTGCCATGGCAAATAAGTTAGGAATCGTTATTTGCCGGGCAAAGGTAATCTCAAATGATCAATTAACAATGAATCAATTCTTCATTTTGAAAATAATCATCGTCTAATCTATAAATTGGCACATCGAACATTGATTCATGCGTTATTTCTTCGAAATATCTTACAATGGCTCCGCTTATCATGGTTGGCAAAATCAAGCTAATGCTATTGGTGTGCAGCAGGTTGTTGAGGAAGCTCTCAGTAAATTATTCAGAACGGAAATTTCGATCACTGGCAGCGGACGAACAGATACTGGTGTGCATTGTGCTCAGCAATTTTTTCACGTTGACATTGACGTTCCTTTCGTTTCAGAAGATTTAGTTCATCGACTAAATTCCTTTTTACCCAAAGACATTGCCATTCGTTCAATTGTCCCTGTTTGTTCAGACGCTCACGCGAGATATGACGCATACGAGCGATCCTATGAGTACAAAATAACCACCCGAAAAAATCCTTTGCTGAACGGCTATGCCTTCCATTTCTTTAAACCCTTGAATGTTAAATTGATGAATGAGGCGGCAAAGCTTCTAAAAGGCGAACATGACTTCACCAGTTTTAGTAAAGTAAAAACTGACGTCAACCACTTTGTTTGCGAAATCAAAAAAGCACAATGGATCAAAGACGAAGATCTCATCATTTTTCACATTACTGCTAATCGATTTTTACGCGGGATGGTTCGTGCAGTAGTCGGCACCTTGTTGGATGTTGGCACCGGCAAAATCAGTCTAGCTGATTTTGAAAAAATCATTGCAAGTAAAGACCGAAAAAAAGCAGGTATGAATGTGCCTCCCGAAGGACTCACACTCACAGAAGTGAAGTATCCAAAAAAAATATTTGAAACCAATTAACCCTCATTGGTTGTTAATCATTGAAATCAAATCAAAAGCATTGATTCCTTATTAACTTGCCATTCAATTCTATCTCATGTACACCCTCATTTCAGGTAGTCTTTTACTTAGCTTGCTTCACGCAATTATTCCAAATCATTGGCTGCCGGTTTTAGCGATTGGAAAAAAAGAAGGATGGAATAAACGAGAGGTTTTATCCGTGACTTTTTTCGCAGGACTCAGCCATGTAATGAGCACGTTGATTATCGGATGGGCCTTTGCTTTTTTTGGTTGGGAATTAGCCAGCAACTTTCAAACCTTTACGTTATACTTTGCTCCTGCTGCTTTAGTCATCATGGGAATTGTATTTATTTATCGGCACCATACGCATCATCACTTTCATGTAAATGATCAGCCCCATCAGAATTCAAAAATAAAAATGATAATAGCTCTCAGCACAGCAATGTTCTTTTCACCATGCCTGGAAATTGAAGGGTATTTTCTTGCAGCGGGAACAGAATCGGGTTGGTGGGTAATCATTCTCTCCTTGATTTATTTTGTTGTCACCCTTTCGGGTATGCTGGCATGGGTAAATTTTGCTTACTCTGGAGTGAGCAAGTATAATTGG
>CAZNCO010000220.1:0-7232 GCA_964571345.1 uncultured Ohtaekwangia sp. | reverse complement strand
TAAGTTCAGTTGATCTTTAGAGATTTGAACGTTTTTGGGGTCAGAAGGCTGTATGGAACCAAACTCCTTCATCAAGTCTTCCTGATCAAATGATAACTTAATTAGTCCGTGCAGAACATGTTTGAGCGTTTCCAGATTCTGCGCATCCAACTCCATCTCCATTGCATTTTGCATCCCCTCCATTTGTTTCTCCATCTTTTCAAGATTTTCTTTTGCTTTCTTTTGAGACGGCAAGGATTTTTTAGGATTCCCCGATTTCAAAGATTTTTCACTTTCATTTTCCTGTTCTTTGGTTTCATCTAGTTTTTCTTTCGAAGGCAGATCAGTGTCTTGATTTATTTCATCACCTAGCTTTTTAAGATCCTCGAGTGATTTTTCTAGTTTTTCCAGATCCTGCTTCAAATCATTTTGTTCTTTTCCGAGATTTTCCTGCTGAGATTTTTGCGCAGTACTATCACCATCACTTTTCTTTTGATCGTCTTGTGACTTCGAGGCTTCTTCTGTCTTTTTTATAAGGTCTTCCTGGCGATCTTTTTGAGATTTTAGATCATTAACTGCTTGATCAAGTTTATAATCGAATTGAAGTTGCTTAAATAATTCGAGTACTCGGTCTAATTCCTTTTCAAGATTAATTTCCTTCTTATCGATTTTTTCAAGTAGCTTTTGAGCTTGCTGAGGATCGCTATTTTCCTTTAAAAGTTTTTCCAATTCCTGAAAGAGCTTTTTGGTTTCGTCATCCAGTAACTCATTCATCAGCTTTTGAATTTGCTCTGATTTCTCTTTTATTCTTTCGTCTTCTTTTGTGAAACTATCTTTCTTTTGCTCTAACAAAGAATTTTGCTTTTGCAGGTCTTGAATCATTTTATCGAGCTTTTGTTTTTGCTCAACAAGATCTTCCAACATCTTTTTATCCTGCCAATCCATGTTTTGTTTGCCTCTTAATTTCTCTTCAGCGTTTTGCACATTCTTTTGAAGTTCACGGGCCCTCTTGACCGATTCATCAATTTTGTTTTCAGCCGCCTCTTGATTCTTCGAAATCTCGGTCGCCATTTCTTCCTTAGTAGGCATAGCAAAAACATATGAACTTGACCGTGTTGATTTTCTGCCGTTCACGCCATCATTGTCCCAAACTTCAAGATGATATGAAATTTTATCGCCTGGAGATAATTTAAGAGAGTCGATATTCCATTGGTAGAAAAAGCTGGACTGCAGAGTCCTAGAAATGGGAACATTCAATTTCATAAGTTGGCTCTCTTTTCCGCCCTTTGAAATCGTATAATTCAAATTCAATCCCGAAATGCCATAATCATCTTTTGCTGATCCGCCTATCGCAATGAACTTGTATAGTACAGAATCCTGGAGGTTTTCTATAATAATCTGTGGGTATTGATCTTTTATAACATCAATCCCATATGATATTTTGTCCTTGTTTCCACTTTCATTATTCTTAAGCTGTATTTTGTAAGAAGTAGATTCCAACAATCTTTTATTGTATACAAAACTCTGATTATCAGTTATTTGCATCGATTCGGACTTGTCTGCCGGCTCAAATAAAATTTCTGCTTCGGTTGCATTAAGAGTCTTGATGTTCCAAGTTATTTGAGTTCCTTCGGGAACCTCCGTGTATCCTGCGTTAAGTATCGTTTCTGGGTGTCTGCCTGTGTATGCCGGATAATTCAAATTAATTTGCAACTGATTAATTTCTGGCCTGTGAATAAGGTTGACTTGATATAGACCGGAGATAAAACCTGAAGCTTCTACCTGAAAAGAAATTGGGTCTTGAATTTTTTCGTACACATATTCGAAATTTCCGGATGACGTATTTTCCATTTTCCATCTCTGCCCATTTGAAACGATGTAGGCTGACTGCGGAATGGCGCTTCCTTCCAAAGTTAATTTGAAGGTGAAATCCTCGTTAAAAAAAGCATTCAGGTTCTCATTTTTTACTACAAACTTAAAGGGTGCCTCAGGGGAGAATTCCCGGTTGAAGTTTATAATTCTTTTTGTGCTTTGTGTAAAAATAGTTGAGTCAACAAAAATCAAAATGATGATGACCGAAGCAGGAATGAGGAGTAGTTTCCAGTATTTGTTATTTACTCGCAAGTCGATAGCGGAGTCGAATTCAACATCCTTAAGTTGAACTGATTTTTGTCTAATTCCCGCCTCAATGAGCTCATTCCTGTTTTTGCTGGACGAGAGCTGAATGAGATTAAGCAGGCGATCTGCCACAGACGGAAAATAGGCACCAATCAACTTGGCGCTCTCTTCTTCACTAAGGCCCCTTTTGTTGAACCAAAATGAAAGCGGTGCTTTTAGAAACCAAAATACACTGATTCCAACTAAAATGAAGAAAACACTAAACAGACCAAACCTTGCAGCCTGGCTGAGCCATAAATTATGCTCTATTAGCACTGCCAGCAAAAAATAACTGATTACGATGATGCTCGTCAACAGTGTGCCTCGGATAAATAAATTCAAATAATACTTCCTCCTAAAGGACGCAATTTTGTGATCGATTGAATTTATATCCTTACCCATAAACAGCTAAACGTCTTTTTCCCCGCGATGGTTTGGTCTGTCTAAATTAACGCAATTTTTCATGAATCCTTAAGGTGAATTTCCCAATGGTATTCGGCTTCGAAGTAATCAAGGACACTGATCTTAAGAAGTTTTTCCTGTTCCAGTAAATCAAAATGAGGAAGCTTTTTAATGAGTTTCCAATGCGGCCAACCCTGCTCATCAAGCCCTTCAAGCTGATAATACCCTGAGAGACTTAACACCTTACAAATGGCGATGTGCATCAAATCTTGCTTCTCCTCTTTTTCGAAAGGTTTCGGCCCCCGGCCAAGTTCATTTACGCCAATAATGAAAAGAACACCATTTAAATCTTTGGGGCGCTTTCCGAGTTCTCGTTCCATAATATCAAGAAGCATTTGCCAACGCCTCTCCAAGTCAAGATCTTTCTTAAACATTTTCGCTGCACAATTCTTCCCAAAACTCGAAAGCCCTTCGCAAATGAGGGATTACAATCGTACCTCCAATAAGAGTGGCCACGCCCATTGCCTCATGTACTTCTGCAGTATTTAGACCCACTTCTTTGCATTTTCCCAAATGATATTTTACGCAGTCATCACAGCGAAGAACAAGAGAGCATGTTAGGCCAATTAGCTCCTTGGACCGCACATCCAAAGCACCTTCTGAATATGCATTTGTATCAAGGTTGAAGATTCTTTTTATGATTAGATTATCGGCCTCCAGAATCTTTTCATTCATCTTGCTTCGATATTCATTAAATTGCTTTACCAGACTCATAACAAAATTTTAAATAATTTATTTGCAAAGATGGCGTTGTTGAAACTCAAAACAAACCTTCCATCAATTGGCGAAGCATTTGGTGATTTCTCTGCATTGTTTTTTCCTAATTATTGTCTCGGCTGTTCCAGAGCTCTTGTTAAAGGTGAAGATATTCTTTGCACGTATTGTATTAAGGAACTCCCCAAAACGGATTATCATTTTCTTGACGATAATCCGGTGAAAAGAAAACTTTCCTGTCGGATCGATGTGAAATATGTTTGGGCTTACCTTAAATTCAGAAAAACCGGAATAGTTCAGCATTTAATGCACCAACTCAAATACAACAATCATCCTGAGATTGGCGTGAGGTTAGGTAAGATTTTTGGAAAAGAATTGATTAATGCTGGCTTCTCAACAGAATTTGATTGTATTATTCCGGTTCCCCTGCATAAATCGAAACTTGCAAAGCGTGGGTACAATCAGAGTCAAAAGTTTGCCGAAGGTCTTGGTGAGTCTTTACAAATTCCGATCATAACAGGAGTGAGCGTTAAACTAACTAAAACCGAAACGCAAACTAAGAAGAATAGGATGGAAAGGTGGGAGAATGTCAACCAAGCGTTTGATATTCAATCGAAGGAAAGAATTTTAAATAAGAGAATACTACTCGTAGATGATGTAGTTACTACTGGCGCAACTCTGGAAGCCTGCGGCCAAAAATTGCTCGAGGCGGGATGTAGGGAACTCAGCATTGCATGCCTGGCGGAGGCACAATAAAAAAGGCTGCCCTTTGGGCAGCCTTTTTATCTTTTAAAGAAAAACTTTCTTAGTAATTAGATCCAGCTCTGATCATTGCACAACGGAAGCCAATTGTTGCAGTAGCAGAATCCTCATCCAAAAATCTTCTGGTACCAGGAGACATCCAGTAAGCAACGTCTTTCCAAGAACCACCTTTGTAAACTCTAACTTTATCAGAAACCAATGAGATGAAACCTTGAGGATTTTTTACATAATCGAAAGTTTTAATTGTTTTCTGGGTTCCATCAGGGAGAGTAACAGTTGAGTCCTTAGGCGTCTTAGTATAACGATTTCTATACGCGCTGTGAGAATCGATGAAGTCATCTCTGCGAATAGGGTTAAGGTCATCAAAATCCTGATGTGACAACGGACGATAAACATCCATTACCCACTCGCTAACATTACCAGCCATGTTGTACAAACCGTAATCGTTTGGAGGATATTCATAGATATATGAAGTAATAAGAGCACCGTCATTCAAACGACCAGCGATACCGGCATAGTCACCACGGCCGCGCTTAAAGTTTGCAAGGAAATAACCCATTTGCTTTCCGTAAGGATTGCGAAGAGCGTGACCATCCCAAGGATAAATGCGTTGGTGTGTTTGCATTTCTTCCAACCATTGAGTTCCGATCAAAGCCTGAGCAGCATATTCCCACTCGGCTTCTGTTGGAAGGCGGTAAGCAGGAAGCACTACTCCAGATTCCAATGGAATTCTTCCTCCACCCGCTTGCTCAGGAACACTAACGCCAGCTTTTTCAGCGAGATCAGCATTTACAACAGCTGTTCTCCATTTAGCATAATCATTAGCTTGTTTCCATTTAATCCCAACAACAGGGAAGAAACGAAAGCCTGGGTAACGAAGATAATGGTCTACGTAAGGATCGTTGAAAGCAAGTTTAGATTTCCAAACCAACGTATCAGGGAGAGCAGCTTGATAAGCTTTTCCTCCGTCAACTTTAGTTGAATCGGTTGTCAGGTGATACAAGTATTCTAACCAGTGAATATTGGCAATTTCAGTCTCATCCATATAAAACGAAGCAACAGAAACAGTGCGCTCAACATTATCGCGGTATGACATAACATCTTCCTCAAAAGAACCCAAAACAGTTCTTCCTCCTTCTATGAAGACCATGTTAGGTGCATCTGGCTGTGAGTTGTAAGGGTTCACCGCAAATCCCTCGGCAGCGTCTCTTGTGTATTTAAGTCCGGTGGCAGTGCTGAGCTGTCCTGGATCTTGGGCAGTGGGTTTTCCGCCTTTCTTTAGAAAACAGGAAGAAACCACCAAAGAAAGCCCTGCTAAAAATAAAAATGACTTCAAGTGCTTCATTTGCTTTTGTTTTTGGATCAAAGTAACCGCTAATATAAAGAGATAATTACATGTTTGCCAAAGAGTAGTAAATTTTTGATAAATCCTTAATGGAAGCCATAAATCTCTTGGTAACGTTGAGAGCTAACGCATTCATTGACTATTTATTATTGATTTCAAATTGGGAAAGAATTTCCCATAACGACAACCAGCTCGATCGTTAACCTTTGATTTTTGCTTAAAAGCCAATTGGTACAATTTTTCCATTCATGATGGAAAATTGACTTTTATGATTTCACTGGAGGATTTTCAATGCTCATCTTTCGAAAAGAAATGTGACTGGGTGATCGGCTATTCGAATTTCATCGCATCCAGAATATTGGGTTCAGCTAAGGTTTATCTTTATCACTCAGGAAACTTTTTCATAGAAGTTTACTATTCAACTTCCTACAAAAAGGTTTTAATGATTAATGCCTTTAATTCGGTATCTGGCCTTGAGCCTTATGCAGAAAATGTTTCGCTTGAAGATCTTACAATTTCATCCCTGTAAGCATTTCAATAGCATTGCCCACGGATTTTATTTCTTCGATTGTCAGAATTAGTTTTCCGGTAACTTCTTTCATCCGGCATTTCTTGGAATTTTTTTGAACAAATCCTAAAATCTTTCCAAATACATCTGACTTAAAGTACTCATCCTTTCCGGGAAAGAAATAAGCACGAAGTTTTTCATTTTTTAAACTTAATTTTTCAAACCCTAACTCTTCCCCTAACCAACGAAGTCTTACAGTATTAATCAACTCATCAACAGATGGTGGATATTGTCCGAACCTGTCTTTTAAAGTTTTTGTAAATTTCTCCAACTCGTCTTCATTTTTCAGGTTATCCAAAGTTGAGTAAAGTTGGAGGCGCTCAGTTGTGCTATTAACGTAATTGTCTGGAATCAAGATTTCAAGATCAGTCTCGATCACACAGTCAGGCACGATCAACTTCGCTTTTTCGGAAAGTTCTTGAGCGAATAATTCTTTGAACTCTGTTTCTTTTAATTCCTGAATAGCCTCATCTAAGATTTTGTGGTAAGTATCAAAGCCAAGATCAGTAATGAACCCACTCTGTTCTGCGCCCAAAAGGTTTCCTGCACCACGTATGTCAAGATCGCGCATAGCTACTTTAAAGCCATCGCCTAATTCTGAAAACTCTTCCAGGGCTGATAATCTCTTTCTCGAATCAGATGAAAGGACAGAACTTGGTGGAGTAAGCAGGTAACAATATGCTTTTTTATTAGATCTACCCACACGCCCGCGCATCTGGTGAAGATCGCTCAGTCCAAAAAGGTGCGCGTTGTGAATGATGATTGTATTGGCATTCGGAATATCAAGTCCCGATTCAATAATGTTTGTTGAAACCAGCACATCGTATTCCCCCTCTATGAACTTCACCATCACCTTTTCCAGCTTGTCTCCATCCATTTGACCGTGGGCAATTCCTATTCGGGAGTCGGGTACAAGCTTGAAAATGACATTGGCGACTTGCTCAATGTCGCTCACCTTGTTGTGAACAAAAAATACCTGGCCTCCTCTTCGTAGCTCTTTGCTTACTGCATCTCTCCTCCTCGTGTCCTCATAAGTCTTCAGCTCTTTTTTCACATGCTTTCTCTTTTTTTGAGGATGTTCGATGATACTTAAATTACTGGCATTCATTAGTGATTTTTTATGCGTTCGTGTAAGTGGGGTGGCAGATAGTTTTGTTGCCTCTCCCTTCCCTTTCCCTTCTTTTCTCCTTTCTTTTTTTTTTGCTCCCCTGTTTTTTTCTTCCTCCTTGATCATTCGTGCAAGAT
>CAZNCO010000219.1:0-7238 GCA_964571345.1 uncultured Ohtaekwangia sp. | reverse complement strand
CGCGAGGCCTACCGTCAGCTTTATAAATTGTATCATCGGGCGATGTACAACGTTGGATACCGAATTGTAAACGATCCCGATGAGGCCAAAGATGTTCTTCAGGATGCCTTTATAAGTGCTTTTAACAACCTGGATAACTATAGGGGAGAGGCGAGTTTTGGGGCGTGGTTGAAGCGGATTGTGGTAAATAAGGCGATTAATCTTGTAAGAAAGAGAAGATTTGAGCGTTTACCTGATAACGAGAATTGGGATGTAAAAGAAGATCAGGCAGTTGACGAATTCGAGGGTTTCCCATTTTCGGTAGAGAGAGTGCGAAATGCGATAGAATCGTTGCCAGATGGTTACAGACTTGTACTCTCACTTTATTTACTGGAAGGATATGACCATAGTGAAATAGCACAGATTTTAGGAATTACCGAATCTACGTCTAAGTCGCAGTTCAACAGGTCTAAAAAGAAACTAAAAGAAATACTAGAAGGAGGTAAGCTATGAACGATTCGTTAAAAGATTTTATCAAAAACAACCGCGCAGCCTTCGATTCAAAAGAAGCTCCGGATGTGTGGAATACTATCGAAGCCAATATACGCTCAAAGCAAAAGTGGTACAACACGGTTTCCTTTTGGCGCGCTGCAGCGATCATTCTTTTTGGTGTTTCTTCTTTTATGCTTGCAAATTCATTGTTGACGAAGAATACTGCACGCAAAGAATCGTTGAGTGTTCAGAAGGAATTTGGGGATCTGGAGTCGTTCTACAGTTCTCAAATCAGTGAGAAGATGGATTTAGTGCAACGCTTCCAAAACCAAACCGGCCAAACGGAAGATGACATAACGCAAAACATTCAGAAGCTAGAGGCGATGTATCAGGTGTTGAAGGATGAAATGAAGAAGCGGCCTACACAGGATGTAAAAGATGCGATGGTTCTCAATCTTTTGGTTCGAATAGATCTACTCAATCAGCAGTTAGATAAACTAGATAAGCCCAAACGACCCACTGAAGAAAAGAAAGTCCAAAGTTAATTCTTCGGTAAATTATTCAGTTTGTAAAACATCGTTTGGTTGTTGTTCACATCATGTCCGTAGAAGAATTTTAATTCCTCTTAGCGGGATAATCTTCATATCACGCTCTTCTTGTTTGAACGCATGGGAAGGTAGATATTGCTTACTGAAAACGTTTGAGTTGAGGTAATTGCCCCTTATAACATCGATCATGCAAAAGAACGAACTTGTGAAAATTGCTTTGAAGGCAATGCGCCTGATGTACACTTCAAGGCGAATGGCAGAGGTGTATGATGAGCAGAAAGAGATTGCAAGTAAATATGTCCACAGTACTTCCCGAGGTCATGAAGCGATTCAGATCGCCACTGGTTTTCATGTAAAACCGATCGACTACTTGTCTCCCTACTATCGGGACGAATCAATTTTACTAGCGATTGGTCTGACATCTTATGAACTGATGCTGCAATTGATGGCCAAGCGTGACGATCCGTTTTCGGGAGGAAGAAGTTATTACGGTCATCCATCATTAAAGCGCGAAGGATTCCCAACGATTCCACATCAGAGTTCTGCTACAGGCATGCAGGCAATCCCAGCCACGGGTATGGCTCATGGAATTTCCTATTTAGAGTCAATAGGGAGATACAGCAATAGCGAGAAGCCGGTTGTGGTATGTTCGTTAGGTGATGGATCTGTGACGGAAGGCGAAGTTGCGGAAGCTTTTCAAATGGCCGTGCTAAAGAAACTTCCGATTCTCTACCTGGTACAAGACAACAATTGGGGAATCTCTGCGACAGGCAACGAAATGCGCTCGATGGATGCCTATGAGTATGCGGCTGGCTTCAAAGGGATGGAACGAATAAGAGTTGACGGTGCAGATTTTATCGACAGCTACAAAAAGCTTGCAGATGCGTTTCGCATAGTTCGTGATCAGAGAACTCCTACGTTGGTGCATGCTTCGTGCCCTTTGTTGGGCCATCACACATCAGGTGTTCGCAAAGAGTGGTACAGAGGCGAAGATCTTACAGAGCATGCTAAAGACGACCCGATTCCAAAGCTCGAAAAATTCTTACTGGCAAATGGAATAAGTAAAAGTGAGTTGGAGAATATCCAGGCGCACGCAGCTTTAGAAGTAGAGCAGGATTTTAAAAACGCTTTCGCCTCTCCCGATCCTGACCTGAATGATTTTGGTTCGCACGAGTTTGCTTCCATAACCATTGAAGAGGCAGGAAATCGTGCTCCCAAAAAAGCAGAAAAAGTGACCATGGTTGATGCAGCGCTGCATGCCGTAGATGAGATTCTTGCCGCTAATCCGGAGGCCATGTTTTATGGGCAAGACGTGGGGAGACGATTAGGTGGAGTATTTCGCGAAGCGGCAACGCTTGCTGAAAAGTACGGTGACCATCGTGTGTTTAATACACCTATTCAGGAAGCGTACATTATTGGTTCTACTGCCGGCATGAGCGCAGTGGGAGTGAAGCCGATTGTTGAAATTCAGTTTGCCGACTATGTTTGGCCAGGATTAAATCAATTGGTGGAAGAGCTTTCCAAAAGTTGTTACCTCACCAAGGGAAAGTTTCCGGTTCAATCACTCATTCGCATTCCGATTGGAGCCTATGGTGGAGGTGGCCCTTACCATTCGGGAAGCATTGAATCTACGCTACTTACTATTCGCGGAATCAAAGTAGTGTATCCAAGCAATGCAGCTGACATGAAGGGGCTGATGAAAGCAGCTTTTCTTGATCCTAACCCAGTGATAATGTTGGAGCACAAAGGATTGTACTGGAGCAAGGTGCCTGGTACAAATGACGCGAAGACGATCGAGCCGGATTCTGACTATATCTTGCCGATGGGTGTTGCCAACAAAATTCAAACTGCTTCCGAGGGAATGATTTCAGATGGCACCACTGCAGTAGTAATCACCTATGGAATGGGGGTCTATTGGGTAAAGGAAGCAAGCAAAAGTTTTATCAATAGAATCGAAATTATCGATTTGCGTACACTCAATCCCATTGACTGGAACATGATTGTGGAGTCAGCAAAAGTTCACGGCAAAGTGATGGTACTTACGGAAGAACCACTGTTGAATTCATTTGCTGAGTCGCTTGCTGGTCGCATTTCAAAAGAATGTTTTCAATACCTGGACGCACCTGTGTTTACGTTTGGCGCAGCTAATTTGCCGGCTGTTCCGTTGAACGTTGATCTTGAAAAAATGATGCTGCCAAATGCTGACAAAGTGAAAAAGGAATTAGAGAAACTCTTGAATTTTTAGAACGGATACCCGATTCCAATATTGTAGATAACGGGTTCGCTGTTGGCGCTGTAAGGCCCCCAGAAAGAAGCATGTCCGAGCACAAATCGCTGGCCTGCTTCGCGCGCAGGGTCCCATGCTTTCATTCCTACATCAAGTCTAAGTATAAGAAAGGCAAAATCGAATCGAAGGCCAAATCCAGTGCCTATGCCAAACTCGCTGTAGAATCTTCTCCAGTCAAACTGTGCATTCACATTGCTGGTGGTTCGCAATGACCACACGTTTCCAGCATCTACAAACAAAGCATAATTCAGGAAGCCTATAATTTTTTGGCGCCATTCGACACTTCCTTCAAGCAGCAGTTCTCCTGGCTTTTCAAAGCGATAATCAAAATACCCGTTGGAGGAAATGCTTCCACTTATTGGGGGTGGATCTGATCCAATACCTAATCTTCGAGGTCTCCAGGCGCGCACGCTGTTACTACCTCCGGCAAAGAAGTTTTTCTCGTACGGCAATACACGGTTCGAACTGTAAGCGTAACCAATTCCTGAATTAAAGCGATATGCCAGAGACGTTCTCTTATTAATGACTCTGTTGTGACGGTAGTCGAAACTTAACCGGATGTACTGATACGGTTCAAGCCCTTGATTTTGAATTACGCTTGGGGAATAAATATTCAACAGCGTGCCACCACTTTCCAGGGATGCACGCATCAGGCTCGAATTCTTTTGGGTGCTTCCATAATCATTATTCCACGTAAGTGTAAAAATCATGCTGCTCACATATGAGGGTTTGAAGGCATTGATCAGGTTGTTTCCCTGCTTTTGAAATTCACGAAGTTTTTGTCCAAACTCGGAGGAAGTATCTGAACGGATGATGTTCAGTGTGGCAGGACTGAAAGAAAACTGTAGCCTTCTTTTTAAATCCCACGTGTAGGTTGCAGATAATGTTGTGATGGCACGCTGATATTCGGGCCTATCGGTGTACGTGTAGCCTACAAGAATTTTTGTGCGTGGGTTATTCTTTGCATACCGGAATGATGCTGCCCTGCTGAATGGAAAAAGAAATTGAGGGAACGTGATTGATGCATTTCCGCTAGCTTCTGTGCTTCGGTAAAAGTTACCTTGTGAAGTAGCTGACGCAACACCCTCAAAACCAAAACGACCATTGACCTCCAGCACTTCAAGCCCGCCAAGTAAGTTCCGTTTTTTGAAATTAGTGCTGATGTAGGGGCCTGGAAACCCTTGAGTCACCGTCATACCGGCTTCGTTGCCCCATGTGTATCGGTCCAACGGACTAGCGAATATATTGGCTATAAACCTGCCGTTAGACGTGTCATAGTTTACATTCACGAACTTGAAATTATCTAGGTTTGCCAACTGGCGTTGCGTGTCAAACGTTTTTGTTCTGCTATAAAGACTGTCCTTTGTTAGAAACACTCTTTGTGTGAGGATTTTTTTCTTGTACTCATCTTTATAGAAATGAAAGTTGATGCCGTGGTAAGGAACAGTAATTCTTTTTTCTTATTCATGGTATGCAATAGCTGCATCAGTAGTGAAGTTGAATGAGTCGATCACAAACTGTTTGTGATATCCGCGCTTGGCAGGATTTAGAATTTCAGTTTGGATAACAATCTTGTTTTTCCGCTGACTGGTATCCAATGAAAAGTCGATAAACTGCTTACTAAAATCATAGAAACCATTATCTTTTAAAAGTAAGTCAATCCTGTCACGCTCCTTACCAAGGTTATCCTGATCATAAGGCTCACCTTTTTTTAGTAAGCTGGATACCCGACTTTTTTGGATAAACTTTTTGACCTTTGAATCAGGGATATTGTAAAAAACTGTGTCGATTGTGTATTGTATACCCGGTTCGAGCAGGTATGTCACTTCCATTTTCTTAGGAAGAACTTCCTTGTAGGATACGCTTACTTTTCTCTTGAAATATCCTTTGTTGAATAAGTAGTTTTCAATCTTTGTGACAGACTGTTTTGTGGCAACGGTGTCGAATATATGCAGGGAATCTCCCCACTGCATGAACAGATTTCCGTTCGTCAGTTTTTTATTGATGGCGTCTACCTTGTTTTGTTTCCTGTATTGAAGATTGGCGATTCTTTTAGGGTTGGTGGTGGCTGCAATTTTCTTGTCGAACCGGGCTTCCTGTTTTGCTCGTTTCTCAAGGAATTTTTCTTTGCTGTACTTTCTTTTGCCGATGTAATACATGGGCACTGCAAGGCCGATCTTGGCATTGGGTTTTTGAACCAGCAGTCCTTTGATCGCATCTTTGTTGATGCCCTTGGGAGACTTGATGGTTTGGCGATACAGTAACTTTTGATTTTCTTGAAGGCGTTTTGTGCTAAGGCATCCTGACAGAAGGATACTAAACACAGCAAATGGAAAAAACCAGGCTTGTCTCTTGAACAAATAAAAAATGGTGCCCAAATCGAAAATCAAGTTCGTTAAATCACTGCAATTAAAGAAATACCGAAAACAGGAGCAATGTTTCGTGGTGGAAGGAGAGAAAAGTGTTAAAGAACTTTTGTACTCCGATTTTGAGACAGTTTTCGTTGCAGCCACAAACAATTTTATTAACGAAAACCTTGCCACTCTGGAGAAGTCTGACATTGAATTTTTGGATGCGAAAGAGGATGAGTTGGTGGCAATGGGATCGTTCCAATCCAATCAAGGAGCGCTGGCTGTGGCGCGAATGAAACCTAACTTGATTCCTGCTGTTGAAAATGAATTTTGCCTGGCGCTGGATGATATTAAAGATCCCGGTAATCTTGGAACAATCATTCGCACGGCCGATTGGTATGGCATCAGATATATTTTTGCATCCGAAGAGTCAGCTGATTTTTATAATTCTAAAACAATCAGTTCTACCATGGGCTCTTTTACACGAATGACTATTGCCTATGTTGACCTTAAACAATGGATTGCTCGTGCAAACCTTCCGGTCTTTGGTGCTTATCTGGGCGGATCGGATGTCCACCATTTCAATTTTGGCGCCAAAGGAGTTATCCTGATTGGAAGTGAATCGCATGGAATTGCCAAAGACTTGGAGGCATTGGTCACCAACAAAATTACTATACCCCGAGTTGGAAAGGCCGAGTCATTGAATGCAGCCATGGCCACCGGTATTATTTTAGACAATCTCGTTCGCTCAAAGAAATGAACTGCTTTGGTTTGCCGCTTCTTCCGAGATTTTATGGGCATTTTCTTTACCTAGATAATTGTCGATAAAGTAGTGCCCAACGTAAATTAGCGGTGTGAGTAAAATGGCTACGCTGAATTTGTAGAGATAGTTAGTCAAACCAATGGCCATGATTTGTTGCGTGGAAAATATTCCCGTGAAGGCAAGGTACAGCACAACAAAGCTATCGACAAACTGAGACACCAGTGAAGAGCCGGTGGCACGCAGCCAAAGCATTTTGCTTCCTGTT
The DNA here is from genome assembly GCA_964571345.1 of uncultured Ohtaekwangia sp. Lineage (GTDB taxonomy): Bacteria > Bacteroidota > Bacteroidia > Cytophagales > Cyclobacteriaceae > ELB16-189. Next base: position 553 of record CAZNCO010000219.1, on the reverse strand, counting down.
ACTTTTCGCAGCCTCTGAAAAACAAACACGTCTACCAACTGACCGAGCAAGAATGCAGCGAGAGATGCTACGATGATTCGCTGACCCTGTCCGAGAATCTTGTTGAAAGCAAAATCCATATTGAAATAATTCCCGGCCGGATCTTTACTGTTAGCCTCCATCCACCATTGGGCAGGAGGGAGCTTCATCGTGAGATAAATAACAAGGAACGAGTAAGCAATAAATCCTGCCGCGAGATAGCTGATTCGCTTCACGCCTGGCTTGCCGAAATATTCATTAATTAGATCGGACGTGATGAATACAACCGGCCAGATGACTGCGCCAGCGGTGAGATTAAAATCCATCGCAAAACCTAGTACATTAAGATGCGCTGGATCAAGCCCCAGCGTTTGTTCACCCGAAAATATTTTTACCCCGATGAGCTCGGCTACAATCGCATTGGTTAAAAATATTCCAGCCAGAAATACAAACAGTCGGTGCTTTCTCGCTTCAAGATCTTGACTCATTGTTGTAGGTTTTATCCGATTTCATCCAAACAGGGATGGAGTCGGTT
>CAZNCO010000218.1:0-7278 GCA_964571345.1 uncultured Ohtaekwangia sp. | reverse complement strand
CTTCTCAGCAGCGCGGTCGGGATGCTGTATATCAAGAATCTTTTCGAGCATTCCGTTACTCTGCTGCATTTCCGGATCGTCCTGATTTCCGCCTTTCATTGTCTGCATCATTTTCTCTAACTGCTTCACATCTGAAGAGAACTGCGGATCAGTTGCATTGGGTTGGGCGACTTCCAACGTTTTAGAGTCAATCGGTGAGTCTTGCTTCTTATTAAGCTCTTGATAGAGTTGCTCAAGCTTTTTGTTAACCTTCGCTTCGTTTGGATCAATGATTTCGGCTTGTTTTTTCTGAGCAACGTTTTGAGAATTGCCGGATTTAGTTTTTTGCTTGTCTTGAATGGGTTCTTGTTGAATTTCCTGTTGATCCTGTGTTTCAATTGGCGCTAAGTCGATATATGGATCGTTTCTTTTTTCTTCTTCAAGCTTAAGTGAGTCACGTTCTGCCTGCTCATAAAGGGAGAGCTTGTTCCAAACTTCATCATTAAAATGGGCATCCGGGAGGTTGGGATTCAAGCCCGTCTTTTCACTTGCGATAGCTTGTCCAGGTGAATCCTGACCACCGCCCAGTGCCCAAAATATCAGAATCAGAAATGGCAGAACCAGTACGGGCACAACCATTGCAAATTTTCTTTGCTGCAAAAACTTTTGTGAATGCGGTTTCATAACATTTTGTTTTTAGTGTGAATAATTTGATTGATAGTTCTGTATAAGAGAATTAATGCTGTCTATCATGCCCGGCCTGGCGTTGATCAGGCTATCATAGACTGCAATACCTTTTGGAGATTTTCTCAGACTGTCAAGAACCGCTTTGATGCGAAGGATTCTTTTCAATCCGTTTACATAGTTTGGATTTTGATAAATGTCTTTCGGAATAGTGATTTGATCGATGCGAAAGGAAAGTGAATTTTGTGCATCGTTCATCGACCGAATGATCAGTGAAACGCAAACTACCGCCATCACCAGTCCGAATATCAAAAGCGTGATGCGTTTGTGAAGTGTCGGCAATGAATTGAACTTCGTATCTAAGTAATCAGCTATTACCTTTTTGGAATTGCTTAATTTCACAGACAACCTTTTTGAGATTGAATCTTCAGCGGTGTCAGTTGGATTATTTGTTTTGTTGTCGTTCATAATCTGTTCTCGGTTTTGATGTCTTTGTTTTCAAGGGTGTGCCACTTCTCGATAAGGAACCCGTGTGGGTTGTTATCAGAGCGCGAAACATTTCGCAGATAGCCTTCAGTTACTAAACTTCGTGTGACAATAGATGTCTTGCGGATGAGCTTCTGTCTTGCGTAGCATCGGAAGTAAAAAGGATAATCATTCACTTCAATCTTGATACTATCCATTACAACTTCCTGACTGATGTTACCTGAAATGATGTTGGAGTAATATCTGCTTTCCTTCAAGTTATCGTACTGGCGTTTCGCTGACGCATCTGCCAGATACAAAGCCTTCGTTATGTTCGCTTCAATGACACGGTCGTCTGGATCGAGCGTAAAGAAATAATGGTGAAACATTTTAACGTGGTCTCTTGCTTCGACCGGAATATTATCCTTGCGCTCCGCTGACCAAGCTTCTAAAGCTTTGCCATTAGCAAGTATGTAGATGCGCTCTTGAATGTGCGTCACCATTTGAAAACTTTTGTAAATGGAATAGCAACAGATAATCGCACATGCAAAAATGAGCGCAAGCGAAAACAGTTTGATGTGCTTGAATGCGGAGTCGATATTTTTGAGTTGGCTGAACATGAATTACGCAGTTTTGTTATTGCCGGAAAGTTTATCGTGCATGTAGTCACTTGTACTGCTGCTGTCAGAACTTGATGGGCTTGCGGTTTTTGGTGCTTCGCTTGATTGAGCCTGATTTGATGCTCCAATTAAATTCTTTGCACCTGATGCTGCGGAGCTGACTGCTGCACTTGAGCCGCCTGTGAAGATATTTGAAGCTTTATAAAGTAGTGTGTTTCCGCCTCCTGCATGAACAATATAATTGGACACGCTTGGCACAGTGAAATACCCAACGATGCCCATGACAAGAAAAATCAGATAGGCCGTGTCGTTACTGCTGAAGAAGGTGTCTCCATATTTTGCTACCTGCTGAATATCGATCTTCAACATGTTTTCTTGAACCTTGGCGATGATTGCTCCGAATATATTTGCTACCGGAAGCCAAAGAAAGACATTGATATAGCGGGCGATCCATACTGTTAGCGTGTGCTGAAGCCCGTCAAAAACAGCGAGACCAAAAATGATTGGACCAAGTATAGAGAGTACAATGAGATAAAACGTTCTGATTGTATTGATGCAAAGTGATGCAGCTTCATAAAGAATGTGAAGTATCTCCGACATCCATTGCTTTACCGAGTTTCGAAAATTGTAAGATGCTTTTGACATGGCAAACTTTATGTCATTGCCAAGTCCGTCAAGTGTTCCCTCCTCCGTTCCGTCAGGATGGGTGTAGCGATACCATTTGTCGCGATCACCACTTCCATCCACACCCACATACATTTGCCACGCGGGTGTTTTCATTATCGCCTCTTCTTTTAATTTCAATAGATAGGCGATGGCGTTGTTCGAACCTGAAACCATTGCGGCTGTGCCTGTCACTGTTGGTTGGAGTATTGTATTCATGAATAGCAGCACGTAAGGAAAAAGCATTATGCATAGTCCGAGTGCAAAAGGTCTGAGTAATGGATAGAAGTCTATTGGTTCAGCATTGGCGAGATGGCGCCATACCCTTGAAGAAATATACCACAGTGCTGCAAAGCCGGCCAGTCCTCGGCTAACCCCGATCAGTTGACTGCACAAAGGCAGCATTTCACTGTATAGCTGGTCCAAGACGCTTTGCAGACTGTGGATCTCTCCCGTGAAACTCTGAGCACAAACAACGCCAGGCAAAAAAGTCACGGTGAGAAATATTGTTAATGTCGTTTTTTTCGGTTTCATAATTGCAGAATTAATTGAGGCCGTAGATATGTCGAAGTGTTCTCACATCATTTGCTGATCTAGCTCGCTGTATCGCGAGTAGCTGAGTGTTGTTATTGAAGCTCCTAATGAAAACTACCTTTCCTTCCAAGTCATAGTAAATCCTGTCAATGGCTTTCATCCGTTCATCATCACTCATCCTAAGCTTGGTGGCGGTAGTGATCATGATCAGATCATCAATATTTCTGAGGCTCGCCTGAACAAGGAAACTGTAAACATTGCCGATGTATTCAAGTTCCTCTGGTTTAAAGTTGGGATCGTTCTTGAAGCGAGTGTAATAATTCTTGTACTCCTTCACCAAAAGCTTTTGGTAGTCTATTATATATGGAATGCGTTTGTAGTTCCTGACTGCCGGGTTCACAAGAAACAATCCGTCAAGGAATGCCTGATGTAGTTTGTAATTGCCTTCTGCAATGTTCTTGATCGTGGTGTATCCGTAGTCGAGTATTTTGTATCCGGCATACATGTTGTCCAGGATTTTTTCCAATTGCTGCAACTTCTCGTAGTCGAGGATCAGTTCCTCCATTTCCTGTTCTTGAGCGTAAGCGGAATTACAAGTAAGCAGACCGACTGAAATGATCAGGCTTGCGAAAATTTCATTAAATCGATTCATAACTCTTTCTCACTTGGTTGATTTCAATTCCTTCTTTCTCGCGTTCATGAGCCAGTAACTTTGTGTCGTTTCCAAAAGCCCTGACAAAAGCTTTTTTGTCCTGCATGTCTTCATGTATTTTATCAATTCTTTGAAGCCTTTCATCATCGGTCATTTGTGCAGCATCCGATTGTATTATTGTATGCAGTTCTGAAATGGAAGCATCACACAAAAGCAAGATGCTTGTGTGAACTCTGGCCACATAGCGAACTTCTTCAGGAGTGAAGTGCTTGTTGGTTTGACAGAACTGATAGACATTCTTCATGTCTCGTATGATGCTATATTGAAAAGCGATGATGTCGATTACTTTTATTGAATTGTGAATCGATGGCTTTACATTCTTCAGTGACTTAAAAAAATCTCGGTCAAGGTTGAAGTTGCCATTCTTAATGTTTTCAATCGCGGTCAACCCGTTGTGGGCAATCGTGTAACCTTTCTTTAAATAATCGAGATAAACTTGATAGGCGATTATCTGCTCGATCAAGTATTTGGTTTGCGTTTTCTTTTGATTGAACCACTCGTCAAACGTCTGTGCATTTGAGTGTGCAATAGAGAGAGTAAGTAGAAATATGACAGTTAGTGTTTTCATATTTATTGGGTTGGTAGTCCGTATAATCTTTTCACAGTTTTTATTTCATTTTCATCTTTTGATCGATTGATGCTCAACTGAGTATTCTGATTGTTGAACTGTTGCAGGTCGGTGTAGTTACGGTCGATGTTGTCTCCGACCTTGTTTATCACCTCCAGTCGCTTGGCATCTGTCATTTGAGTTTTGTCGGAATTGATTACCATCATCAACTCATCAAGGTTGTAAACACTTTGGTTAATGATGCCTGTATAGACCAGGTACATGTAATCAATTTCGGATTTTGAGAAATGTTTGTCCTGGTTTACCATTTGCCAAGTGAACTTGTATTGTTGAACCAATTGCTTTTGTCGCTGTAGGATTAATGCGATTCGGTGATACGTGGCAAGTGTGTTACGCACCTTCCACAATTCATCGTAGTATTTCTTATAAAGTTGTCTTTGCTTTTCAGTCCACTGAGCGATTTCGTCCAATTTGAATTTTGACAACTTGTTCTCTAGAACTTTCTGAGCGTTTTGAAGCCAGATCGTTTTAGTTTGAATTCGTTGAACTTTCAAATCGATTGCCTTGATCACTTTAATCATGGCTGCTTTAATAATATCAAGGAGTGGAATTTGAGCCTCTGCACTTTGAGATGTCGTGATTAGGAGTGTTGCTCCAATCAGCATTGACATTAATATCTTGTTCTGTCTTTTCATCGTTGTTTTGTTTATGCGACCTTGCCTAATCGTAAATCATTTGCCAGTTCAGCAATTCCTTTTCGGATATCGCCTCCCCATTTCTTTGCATAAGCTTGCACTTTGATTTTTTCCGACTCCTCCGTGGTGTAAGCGAGATATTCTTCAAGTGAAACTTCCGTAGCGTAAACTTTTGAAACCATTCCACCGAGGCTGATAAAAACCTCCTTGTACTTGCGTGATGGATCGTTGCCCTTGTTGATGGAGAGTACAAGTGCTTTTTCTTTTTCCGTTAAGCCAAGCAATTCCTGAATCTGATCGAACTTGTTTTGATACTTGCTTTGGTCTAATAGAATTTTGCAATCAGAGTTGTTGATAATCGCTTGCTTCACAATAGGAGAACTAATGATGTCTTCAACTTCTTGAGTCACTACAATCGCCTCACCATAGAATTTCCTAACCGTCTTGAAAAGATATTTGATGTACTCAGCCATTCCCTCTTTCGCTATCGCCTTCCATGCTTCTTCAATGAGAATCATTTTGCGAATGCCTTTCAGTTTGCGCATTTTGGAAATGAAAACTTCCATGATAATGATGGTGACAACTGGAAAAAGAATCGGGTGATCCTTGATGTTGTCGAGTTCGAAGACAATGAATCTCTCTTTTAATAATTCAAGGTTCTCAGTAGCATTAAGCAGATAATCAAATTCTCCTCCTTTATAGTAGGGTCTGAGTACATAAAGGAAATTTTCAACATCAAAGTCTTTTTCTTTGACTTTGTCTTCTTTTAAGGTGATTACAAAAACATCGCGAAGGAATTCATAGAAGGAATTGAAGCAAGGAAAAAGAGTTTTGTTCTCATCAAGATGTCTATAGTACAGTTGTAGTGAAATCGAAAGGGCAACATATTCTGATCGGTTGAATGTCTCGTCATCTTTTTTCCAAAGCGCTAGTAAGAGGGTCTTGATGCTTTCTTTCTTTTCGGTGTCGAGTGAATCTCCCTCGCTTATATAAAAAGGATTGAACTTGAGCGGGTTGGTTTCATCGTAGGTGAAATAATATCCATTCACCAGATCACACAATCCTTTGTAGGAATGACCAACATCGACTAACACAATATGCGTTCCTTGTTCATAGTAAGAGCGCACCATGTGGTTGGTGAAAAAAGATTTGCCACTGCCCGATGGACCTAAAATGAATTTATTCCGGTTCGTGCAAATACCTTTCTTAACTGGCTCATCTGAAATATCAACATGAATGGGTTTGCCTGTAAGTCGATCCCCCATTCGAATACCAACAGGACTGATGGATGATTGATAATTAGTTTCAAGATTTAAAAAGCAAGTGGCCTGCTCTGCGAACGTGTCAAAGGTGTCATTCATCGGGAAGTCTGCTTCATTGCCTGGAAGTCCTGCCCAAAATATTTGTGGTGCTCCGTTTGTTTCTTGCCGAGCCACGGAATCCATCTGAGCTAATGCCGAAGAAACTTGTGTCTTAAGTTCTTTCAATTCCTGCCTGCTATCTGTCCAAACCAGAATATTGAAATGCGCTTTTACCGGAAGTCGTTGAGAGGAAATTGCCTCGTTTAGAAAATCATTCGTGGCATCTCTGCTGATGGCATTCTCTCGCGAGTAAGTTGAAAGTGATTGAAGTCTTAATCGTTTGCTTTCAAGTTGCTTGATCGTTTTGTGAAAGTCTTCAATAAATATGTATTGGTTGAAGATATGATTGCATGAAAGCAGTTGCCCCAATGGCGAAGCGAAACCAACACTGAATTTTGTTCGGTCGGTGGAATATTTATCGTAGTTGATTCTCGATCCGCACAAGGAAGGCAAGTCTTCCACATCGGCCAGCGAATACACTTGGCAAAACTGATCGCCAATCCTCAGCTCATCTTTTAAGTGAATGTCCTTGATAACTGGTTTATCCGAATCGTTCAGTAGGAAACAATACCTTTCCAAGAAGCCAGGCTTTTTTTTCGTTCCCACTAAGTCATCATCCTTAAGACGTTGAAGGGTTATAAAGCCACTGTCTTTTAATATTCTCTCAAACTGTCCCGCACTATCCAGAAATTCCTGCATCCGTTGTGGATTGAGTGTTTCTTCCGGCACTAGAGTTGTTCGAATCAGGTTAGAGAAAACTGAACTTGATGGTTTTCGAGTGACTGGTTTTCTGGTGAGCATCACATAGCATTTGTGGTCGAGGTAAGGCCGCTCATTGAAAAACCGTTCGCTCGACTGCGACAGGAACGAGAGTTCCTTGTCTTCAAATTCAGCGCGTTGCTTTTTAGAAAAGAACCAATCTTGTTTGTGAAAGACGGAGTAAGTGGGAAGGACTTTAATTGCTTTTACGAGCACTTGATGAAAGGCTTCGTATTCC
>CAZNCO010000217.1:0-7325 GCA_964571345.1 uncultured Ohtaekwangia sp. | reverse complement strand
GGATAAAGGTCCTGAAGCACAAAAACTTTTAGAGCTCTGTCTCACCCGTATGCCTAATCAAAATGTATCCATTGGTGATGCACGCGATGTGCTAGAATTCATGCGCCACAATGACGGTGAAAAATAATTCCCCTTTTTCTCAATAATTAAAATAAAAATCTGTTCACAATGAAAACAATCTTTCGACCATTATCAATGGTTGCAATGCTCGCAGCTGTGGCTTCGCTCTACAGTTGCAAGCCCAATGCACCCGCACAGGCAACGACAGGAGACGCTGCCGCCAAAGTATATGTAGCTCCCGGCAAATACGATGAGTTTTATAACATTGTATCAGGAGGGTTCAACGGCCAAATAGGCATTTATGGAATTCCTTCTGGTCGCTTGCTCCGCATCGTTCCGGTTTTCTCTGCATTCCCTGAAAACGGATACGGATTCAGCGAAGAAACAAAAGCCATGCTTAACACTTCCAATGGATACATTCCCTGGGATGATTTGCATCACATTGCCTTATCAACTACAAAAGGTGAGCACGATGGCCGCTGGGCTTTCGCCAACGGAAACAATACACCCCGCGTAGCCCGTGTGAATTTTAAAACATTCCGCAACGAAGAAATTCTTGAGATACCCAACAGCGGTGGCAATCACTCTTCACCTTTCATTACTGAGAATACGGAATATCTCGTAGCGGGTACTCGCTTCAGCGTGCCCATGGGCGATAAGAAAGATGTGCCGATCAGTTCGTACAAAGAAAATTTTAAGGGCTCTATCAGCTTCATTAAAGTAGATCCACAAAGTGGCCGCATGAACATCGCATTTCAATTGCGCACTCCCGGATTTAATTTTGACTTGAGCCGTGCGGGCAAAGGTCCTTCACACGGATGGTTTTTCTTCTCGTGCTACAACACTGAGCAAGCTTATACTTTATTGGAAGTAAATGCTTCTCAGAAAGACAAAGACTTCATCATGGCAGTAAACTGGAAAAAAGCCGAAGAGTATTTAGCACAAGGTAAAGGCAGAAAAGAAAAAGCAAAGTATGCACACAACGTGTACGATGATAAAGTACACTCAGCTACTACCACCATGGAAGAAGAAGTTACCGTATTGGATGTAACTGAAATGAAAGACATCGTGTATTTCATTCCATGCCCTAAGTCACCACACGGTTGCGATGTTGATCCTACCGGTGAGTACATTGTTGGTAGCGGTAAGCTTGCTGCCATGATGCCCGTGTTCTCTTTCACAAAAATTCAAAAAGCAATTGCTGACAAGACATACGAAGGTGATTTCAATGGTATTCCTGTAATTAAATATGATGCCGCTTTGCATGGTGAGGTGAAGAAGCCAGGCCTAGGCCCGTTGCACACAGAGTTTGATGGAAAAGGAAATGCTTATACTTCATTCTTTGTATCTTCTGAAATTGTAAAGTGGGATGTAAAAACACTTCAGGTGTTGGATCGCGTTCCTACCTATTATTCAATTGGTCACTTGTGCGTTCCTGGTGGTCCTACAGCGAAGCCTTATGGAAAGTATGTAATCGCGTACAACAAGATTACCAAAGATCGCTACCTGCCTACAGGTCCTGAGTTAACACAAAGCGCACAGCTCTATTCTATCGATGGAGACAAAATGCAATTGTTGCTTGACTTCCCTACTACGGGCGAGCCTCACTATGCAGAAGCAATCCCTGCAAGTTTGATCTCACCTAATTCGCAAAAGATTTACAAGATCGAAGAGAATGGCCACCCTTATGCAGCTAAAGGCGAGAAGGAGGCTAAAGTAGTGCGCAAGGGAAATGAAGTGCACGTATACATGACAGCCATCCGCTCACACTTAACACCTGATAACATTGAAGGCGTAAGAGTTGGAGATGATGTTTACTTCCACGTAACTAACCTTGAGCAAGACTGGGATGTACCACATGGCTTTGCTATTCGCGGTGCACTCAACGCAGAAATACTAATCATGCCAGGCGAAACACAAACACTGAAGTGGAAACCACAATCAGCCGGTGTTTCTCCGTTCTACTGCACTGACTTCTGCTCTGCTTTACACCAGGAAATGTCCGGATACATTCGTGTATCTCCTGCCGGAAGCAACAACGAACTTAAATTCTCTACGGGTAAAATAGAACCGGTTGCAGGTGCCGGTCAATAACCTGCTTTATAGTTTGCAGGTTAAGGGAGTCCTCTTCGATGAGGAGAGGGCTCCTTACTTAAAAACAAGTAGGGCTCAACATTCCAATGCACTCAGATGAAATGGCCATTAATCTACAAACCCAACAGAACAATAATACCGGCCATTCCATATGACCGCCAAAAAATATTAGTATATGAAATGCCCACGCAGATGCTTTACATCAACCGAAAATAATTATTGGGCATTCCATGTGACCTTAAAAATAAAATTAACACATGAAAGTTAGTTCTAGAATTTTAGTGGCTGTCTTATCGTTGGCGCTTATCTCAGCCTATTTTGTTCCCCTGTGGCAAATCTTAATGTGGGCACCGCAATATCCGGAAGGTCTTGAGATGAAAATCTGGATCAACACACTTACCGGTGATGTGAAAACCATCAGCGCGCTCAATCACTATATTGGTATGAGAACTATTGAAGTAGGCATGTTTCCTGAATTTGGATACATGATCTACCTGGTAGGCGGCATCATTGCGATAGGATTATTGACAAGCCTCATCGGCAAGCGATCTGTTCTTTTAGGTTTTTTCAGTTTAATAATTCTGGCAGGTATCGGAGCTCTTGTAGATTTCTACATGTGGGGCTACGACTACGGCCATAATCTTAATCCCGAAGCTCCCATCCGGATTGAATGAATGTCTTATCAACCTCCGCTGATCGGAACAAAAGTTCTGCTCAACTTCACTGCGTTCTCTGGGCCAGATATTGGTGGTTGGATTTTTATGGGAGTAGGAGTTTCGCTTTTTGCAATCCTTGTTTATGAATGGCGCAGCAATAAAAATAAAAGAAAGTAAAATGAAAGTATTGATTGTATTCACTTTGGCATTGTTACTTATTGGCTGTACGCCAAAGCCTGAACCATTATCCTATAATCACGATGCTTGCCATGCCTGCAAGATGACATTGACCGACAAAAAATACGGAGCTGAAATCGTGACAAAGAAAAACAAGGTCTACAAGTTTGATGACATTAACTGCATGGTCAATTTTCTCAATTCAGGTGATATCGAAGAAGGTGATGTAGCATTTAAACTGGTGGTTGATTATTCAAACCCCAACCGAGGTCTTATTCCTGCAGATGAAGCCTTCTATCTTTTTTCAGATCAGCTCAGAAGCCCGATGGCCAGCGAAGTAGCTGCGTTTGAAAAACAAGACAGCATGAAAGCATTGAAGACAAAAATAGGAGGCATCTATCTCGCCTGGGGCGAATTAAAAACACAATTCAAATGAAAAGTATTCTTCTCTACTTTCTTGTTGCTTGTGTTAGCTTCTGCGAGGCTGCAGTAATTACTGTGTCTCCATCGCAGTCTTTAGCTGCTGCAATTGATAAAGCAAAGTCAGGAGATACAATAATTGTGAAAACAGGTCATTACAAAACAGGAAATATTAAAATCAAGAAGACAATAGTTTTAATCGGAGAAAACTGGCCAGTGCTCGATGGAGAGAATAAATATGAAATACTTACAGTATCGGCTGAGGATGTAGTCATCAAAGGCTTTTCATTTATCGATATCGGAGTATCGAGCATGGAAGATTATGCTGCCGTTAAAGGTAATACAGCTAATCGTATCCAGGTGCTGAATAATAAAATCGACCGCGCATTCTTTGGTGTGCATTTATCAAATACAGCCAATGCAATCATTCGTGGAAATCAAATAGCCGGTGGCCATACCGAAGAGGAAACCATGCTTGGCAATGGCATTCATTTATGGAAATGCAATAACGCGCTGATTGAATCCAACAACATCTCGGGCCACCGCGATGGAATCTACTTTGAATTTGTTACCCACTCGGTGGTGGGAAAAAATCACAGTGAAGGAAACATCCGCTACGGACTTCACTTTATGTTCAGCAATGATGATGAATATCTGGATAATCATTTCATCAACAATGGGGCGGGTGTGGCAGTTATGTACACGCATCACGTTACCATGAAAGGAAATTACTTTGAAAGAAACTGGGGCGGATCGGCTTACGGTCTGCTTCTTAAAGATATTACCGATAGCAGGGTAGAGAAGAACTTCTTTATCAAAAATACGGTAGCCCTGCACATGGAAGGCACCAGCCGCATTGAATTTGAGAAAAATCATTTTGCTGAAAATGGCTATGCCGTACGCCTGCAGGCAAGCTGCGATGCAAACAACTTCATTCATAACAACTTTAGTAAAAACACATTTGACGTAGCCACAAACGGGTCGCTTGTTCTAAACACGTTTGATCACAACTACTGGGACCGCTACAATGGATATGATCTGAAGAAAGATGGTATCGGGGATGTTCCATTCCGGCCAGTGAGCTTGTACTCGATGGTGGTGGAGCGGGTTCCTTCAGCCGTTTTGCTTTGGAGAAGCTTCATGGTATTTCTGCTGGATCAATCTGAAAAAACGCTCCCGATCATGACACCTGAAAATTTAAAAGACTCTTTTCCTTTAATGAAGCCGTATGATCTCCATTGAACACATTACTAAATTCTTCGGCAAGCAAGAGGCGCTGAAAAATATAAACCTGGTATTAAAACCTGGTCATTCATATGCATTGCTCGGACCCAATGGCTCGGGTAAAACCACGCTCATCAAAAGCATCCTAGGGATGGTAAAACCTTCTCAAGGCAACATCACCGTGATGGGCCAGCCAATAGATGGCAAACATGAGTATCGCAAGCACATCGGCTACATGCCGCAAATCAGTCGCTACCCCGATCACCTGAAAGTGGGGCAACTGCTGGAGATGGTTAAATCGCTTCGTCCGGCCCCTCATGATTACGATGAAGAGTTGATCGAGTCTTTTCACTTAAAAGAAATCTTCGAGAAAAGAATGTATAGTCTATCCGGAGGCACACGACAAAAAATTGGTGCTGCCATTGCATTCTTATTCAAACCCCAGATCTACATTCTCGATGAGCCTACGGCAGGCCTTGATCCGATGGCCACAGAAATTCTCAAGCAAAAAATTCTGAAGGAGACACGCGAGGGTAAGCTTGTGCTCATCACCTCGCACATTCTGAGCGACCTCGAAGAACTCTGCACAGACATTGTGTACTTGCAGGATGGAAGTATTGGGTACGAAAGCACGCTCCAGGATCTTCAAAAATCTACCGGTGAAAATAAATTAGGTAAAGCCATCAACGCCATTTTGCGCTGGCAGGAAAATCAAATCAAAGAATTAGTAAAGTCATGAACCAAATAGCCAAATATATTTTTCGAGATGTACTACGCACGCGTTTCGTGCTGGTGTATGCCGGCTTCCTTGCGCTCTCCACTACCGCGCTCTTTCAGTTGTCGGGCGATGAATCGAAAGTGGTCTTGAGTTTGTTGAATATTGTGCTGATGGTAACACCCGTGGTGAGCATCATCTTTTTCACCATCCACTATTTTAATTCGTATGAATTCATTTCTCTGCTGCTGGCACAACCCGTTTCAAGAAAGCTAATCTTTTATAATGAATATGCTGGCGTTGCCTCCTCGCTGTGCGGAGCTTTTATTGTAGGGGTGGGTGTGCCTGCATTGGTGTTCGGAGCTATAAAAACAATGCTTCCTTTGATGATTGCCGGGGTGATGCTCACCTGTATTTTTGTTTCACTTGCTGCACTTGCATCCGTTCTCACCAGCGACAAAGCAAAAGCCATCGGCATTGCCCTACTCTTCTGGTTTTATTTTTCACTGATCTACGATGGAATTTTGTTGTGGATTGTCTATTCGTTCAGCGATTATCCGCTGGAGAAAGTTACGCTCGCGCTAATTTGTCTTAACCCAGTAGATCTTGCACGCATCTCATTGCTAATGTCATTAGATATCTCTGCACTGATGGGATACACCGGAGCTTTCTACAAAGACTTTTTCGGAAATGGATTTGGAATGTTTTTCACAACGTTTTTTATGATCGTCTGGGCGGCAGTGCCCCTTTATTTCGCGCAAAGAATTTTTCAGAAAAAAGATTTATAAAATACTTTAACAACCTCCTTTATGAAAACAAACAAAGTTGCTGCATGGCTTCTACCCCTGATGCTAGTAGCCTGCACCCCTAAAAATCAAGAACAAACCTCTGATGCTGCATCTGCCGTAGCCCCCGGCCCCGGCCAATCGGCTGTAGCCGATGATGTATCGCAAAAAAATGTTGTGCAGGTAGCCGTTGGTTCAGCGGATCACAGCACGCTTGTTACCGCGCTAAAGGCTGCTGAATATGTGGATGTGCTCGCAAATGCCGGGCCTTTCACGGTGTTTGCTCCCACCAATGCAGCCTTTGATAAACTTCCTGCCGGAACAGTTGATGGATTATTAAAGCCTGAGAAGAAAGACGACCTCAGGAATATTCTGGAATACCATGTTTCCGTTGGCGTTTACAAATTAGAAAATATGCAAGACGGGCAATCGATCAACCAGGTAAACCTCGACAATATTAAGATTGGTGTGAAGGACGGAAAATATACCGTGAACGGAGCAAATATTGTTGCCACTGTTCCCGCGTCAAATGGAGTTATCTATGTGATTGATCAAGTGTTGTTGCCTCCTGCGAAGAAGTAGTTTAGTTCAAGATCGACAGCCTGCGGCAAACGAAATTTATGGCCGTGGACTGTCGATCTTGGATTTTTATATTTACACCATGAAAGACATCGAAAACAGAAACGACATCATACTTCTTGTTGACTCATTTTACGAAAAAGTAAGAGGAGACGAATTGCTTGCTCCGATATTTGCTCACCTGGATTGGCCTAAGCATATGCCCACGATGTATAATTTCTGGTCGTCAATGATATTCGGTGAAAATTCTTATCAAGGCAATCCCTTTCAAAAGCACATTCATTTACAAATAAATACTACTCACTTCGCGCAATGGCTTAATCTGTTTCACAAGACAGTGGACGAGAATTTTGTAGGCTTCAATGCCACCGAAATTAAAGGCCGGGCACAAAATATCGCGCGACTCTTTCAGCATAGTCTCGGATTGTGCGAGATAAGTACGAGAACCTTAGTTCGCGTAAGCCAATCCATAATTTGTTTGGTCAGAGAACGCAATTGTCGTAGTTTTAAAAAAATTGCAGTAGGTGGCCTATGGTACGCGATTTGTTAGTGGTTTTGTTCTTGATCTGGTTTTCAATCAGCGGTTTTCGCCTGGTAAAATTTGCTCACCTGGGG
>CAZNCO010000216.1:0-7342 GCA_964571345.1 uncultured Ohtaekwangia sp. | reverse complement strand
GCATGAAAACTCATCAATGACAATAAAGCATTCACATTCGGTTGATTGGTGAGTTTGTGTTCGGTTAAAAGATGGGTAAGCCGCATCGCCTCCAGGCAAAGATCTTCGCGTAATACACTGTCGCTGCTTTCCGAATAATAGCCTTCGCTAAAAAGAAGGTAAAGAGTTTTCAACACTGTTTCCAGCCGATTTGATATTTCTTTTTCTTCTGGAAATGCAATTTCAATTTTCTCCTCACGCAACTTCTCACGCGCGCGGAATAATCTCTTGTTGATTGCTTCTTTGTTGGCCAGAAACGCGCTCGCGATTTCATCAATACCAAATCCACAAAGTATGCGCAGCGACAAGCCTATCTGTGCTTCCACAGGAATAACAGGATGACAGAGCGCGAACAACATCTGCAATTGACTGTCGGCTATGTTCTGCTCTGACCAATCAATCACATCATCGTTTTTTGAATTCCCGATCAACTCCTTCGAAATCTTTGCATCAAACAACGCATTCCGCGTAAGCACATTCTTGGCTTTGTTCTTCGCCACTGTGTACAGCCATGCGGTGGGATTTTCCGGAATGCCTTTATAGCTCCAGGCTTCCATTGCAGTCAGAAACGTTTCGCTTGCAATGTCTTCAGCTTGTTCCAACTGATCGGCACCCAATAGCTTGCCAAGTACCGAGGTTATCTTTCGAAACTCCGTACGGAACAAGTGTGGAATGAGCTCTTGTTGGTTCATCTTATAATACTTAGTGAGACGTGAAACGTTAAAGGTGAAATATACCCATCTTACATTTCACCTCTCACTTTTTATTTTTACAGTTTACTGATCTCCCTCACTTCTACATTCCCGCCAACCGTTAGTACGGGGCAACCTTTCGCAAGTTCAACTGCTGTATCATAATCTTCTGCGCGCACCATCGAGTAGCCTCCCAAAGATTCTTTGATCTCTGAGTATGGTCCGTTCGTTACTACATTGCTGGGCTTCACCACACGGCCACTCATTTCAAGCCTGTTGCCACGATCAACCAGTTTGTTTTGTGCTGCGATGCTGCCAATCCAATCCATCCACTTTTTTGTCATCGCCTGTGCCTCTTCGATTGTTCTCTGCTGCGCCTGCGTATTGTCCATTCGGTATATTAATAAGAAGTCTTTCATAAGTTAGTTTTAATATTGAGTAGTTAGTATTGAGTAATGAGAAGTGAAAGGTGAAATGTCAAACATGAGAAATAGCATTTCATATTTCACATTTCACGTCTAGTGCACGCCATCACGCTTCGCGATCCTGCGCACCTCCACGGTGTTGCCTTCGCCCTGCAAAACAGGACTGCCTTTTGCAAACTCCGCAGCTTCTTCGGGCGACTCTGCCCGTACAATTACAAAGCCCCCGATTGTTTCTTTGATGTCTCCGAAAGGGCCATTTGTTACGATGCCCTTGTGATGCACCACGCGCGCATCGGCAAAGGGAAGGCCTGTGCCACTCACAAATTTGTTTTTCGCCTGAATAGTTGCTATCCAGTCCATCGTTTGTTTCATCCAGATTTGCATCTGTTCAGGGCTGGCCACCTTGCTGCCATCCTGGTGCCGGAAGATTAAAATGAATTCGTCCATAACAGTAAATTTAAAGAGTTAAAGATTGATTTTGCTGATATATCAAATGGATGAGCGCAGATTGGACACTTAAGAGGAAAAAAGTTTTACGCCAATACAAGAGTTAGCGCAAGCAAATGCGGTGGTGGGAAGCAGTTTCTATCCATTACGTACGCACTTTGTAGAGGGAGATTAATTCGGTCATGCCTCCTTCGCAATGATGTGATTTGGCGGACTGCCGCACGCCCATGCAATCAATCTTATGAAGACTGCGAAGTTTATGATACCGTAATTATTATCCAGTTCTGGATTTGATCGGAAATCGGCTACAATCTTTGAGAGACCTCCGCGTCTTGTAACGCGCGCTCAAGTTGTTGAATGCGCTTGACATACTCTTGTTCCTTGCGGATCATTTCTTCTTGTGTGGCACTCAACTCCTCCATATTCTGTCGCATCTCCTCCTCCTGAGCCCTCATTTCTTCCGCCTGTTGCTGCGAAGTTTCCAGCAGGCTCTTGGTCGTCATGTTTACTTTGATGCTCTGCAGGTGAACTGCAATACTTTCTCCCAGGGCCTCCAGGAACTTAATTTCATGAGACTGGAATTCCGAAAAGGAGGCCAACTCAATCAGCGCATACACCGCTTCATTCACCATCAGCGGCACGACAACAATATTTCGTGGCAGCGCATCTCCCAGGCCTGACGTGATCCGGATGTAATTTTCCGGAATCTCTTTCAGATTGAGTGTCTCCTTCTCAAGGTAAACCTGACCCAAAATACCCTGGCCGATTTCAACGCGTCTCTGCAAATGTTTTCTGCGCTCGTACGCATACATAGAAAGTAATTCAAGGTACGTGTCGTTCTCGTCATCCGAATTCACGAGAAACAACCCACCCTGGTTGGCCTTCACATATTTGACGATGAATTTAATCAACTCGTCTCCGAGTGTTTTCATGTCGTGATGATTGCGCATGATGATGAGCCCCTGGGCCAGTCCTTCATTGCCCCACTGCCGCTTGCGTTCCTCTTGTTGTGCCTGCGCCAGTTTCTCCAGGTTTTCTTTCAGTTCAAGTTCCTTCTTCGTCATGGCGGATTGATTTTGCTCGGCTTGTTGCAGTAATTCTGTAGAGCGTCTTTCGGAATTTACATTTTGAAACACGAGTACCAACACACTTCCTGCGCAGCTGACGAGGCTGATGACCGTCACCATCTTGGCAAGCCAGCCGGTTTCTATGATCTGTGTATCCAGTAGCATTTCCAGGCGGTCGTTCAGCGGATCCATCGCCAACATGATGCCTGTCATCACAAGACTCATCGTGATGAGTAGTCCCTTTTCACGCAGGTCAAATACAACAAAAATGATCAGCGAAAAGCTGAGCATGATCATGGCTAAACCGGGAGTAACAGACTGACCCGCCTTACTTAAATAAGCCTGATAAACAGCCGCCAGCGAAATGGGCACAAGCGAAATGACCGTGCGGGCCACGTGATGCAAGTGAAGATAATTAAAAAGCAAAGTCGTTAATGCAATCGGAATGGCGACCACCGGCAGGATTGTCAATGGCCGGAAAAATAGTAAGCTGATAAACACGAAGGGCAATGCAACCATAAAGGCAAGTACCAGCGCTACCGTGTTGGAGATGAATATCTTCTTGTTCAGATAATCGGGATTGCTCTCAGATATGCCAACGTTCAATAATTTCATAGACAGCTAAAATTCATTTGGGTGTGTTTTTACATAAATCGGTTAGTAGGTCCTCTAAAATACAAAATATTGTGCCACTACGCAGTTGCCGGCATTTAAATCGTAGCAACGCAATAAAATCTAATGATTTCTAATAAATGACGCTCCTCTTGCTTTCCACCTATCTTAAAACAAGTTACGTAACACCATGTTTCGTCAAAAAAAGTACTTATATAAAGACAACTTTCAAATCTAAGATTGTGAAGCGTACTGTTAAGTCGTAAGAAAGTACTCGTTACGAACAGGCACTTACTAAGGTCTGAGAGTACTCCTGGTATTACTATCTTTTGAAAAATTCTCTATATTTCACCTACGCAGCATGTCCAGTTTGTCGGCAATTGTTTAATTTTTTTATTGAGAAGGAAACTCATTAACACCAAAAACATCCGAATGACCTACGAAGGGTTCGCTTCAACAAAATGCACGGAATTCAAGCCCGCCCACGATGCGTTCAAAGAGAAGTATAAGCTTGAATCGTATGACTATTGGTTTTACAATCAATCCACCGGGCTCTTGCGATTGTATAACGATGACTCAGATGAAATCTATTTTAAATATATACCCATCGGCACGTTCTCCACACGTACCAACACGTGGATGTGGGCCTGGCACAATGAATCTTCCATCGAGCAGAATAAAAATGAAACATTAGTTATCAAAGAGTTTGGGAAACAGAATAACTATAAAAAATTATACACCCCACATTTTGCAAGTGATGAAATTGACGGCTGGGATTTTATTGGAATCGCCTTTAAAATGATTGGTGGTCTCTGCGGTTATCGGGTAAATTCCGATGGACTTTGCAGCTACCTGTTGCTGACTGAGATTGTTTCATCCGAGGAAGCAAATCGACTTGAAGAAGACCTGATCGACTGCAACGAACACGGAAAGTCAAGAGCTGCATTTATCTGCGAGCATTTGAACTGCGTAACACGCACCGGCTTTGAAGAAGCATTCCCCAGTTACCCTGGGATGCCCCTCGAAGAAGATGAAGACTTTCAAGCGTGGTGCGATGAGTGCGAAAAGATTCGAGTGAAGTATGATGGCTGGACCGATGAGTCCATGGAACTAGTCAAAATCAAACTCGTCTGCGAACGTTGCTACTTTGATATAAAAAAATTTAATATAGAAAGCTAAAACTCTCTGCTACAAAGGCCGCATGATGCAACGCTGAAAGAACAGGCAAGATTACAGATGACTCACTTATTACTATAGGTGAGTGAAATTGGTTGAGATGTTAAAGTATAATCCTCTGTTGGTGTGGTCACGTGCGACTCTATAACGATGCTAACAGGATAACCCCTTGAATTGTACTCATAATTATATTTGTAAACTACGGTAGTAGTGCCCTCGGTATATATACTTCGTGTAATGTTATTGTCGGTGTGATAACATGGACGGTCCCAGGCTAAAAAAGACGCAGCACCTAATTGAGGCCAATTTGATTTAAAAGGATTCGGGTTTGTATCATATTCAAATGTTTCAGTTGCTCCGATGTCGTAACTGACTTTAGAAAAGTTATGTGTGGTGGTATTTGAATATGTGTAGGTGTAAACATATACAACCGGTGGACCTCCCATCCCGCTAAACTGCGCTGTCACAGAGGTAAGTTGATCCTGAGCGTTGTATACATATTTTTCCCATCGTTCACTTGGTGGCCTTCCAATTTCAATAAGCCGGTTTTTGGTATCAAAATTAAAACGCCAATTACTACCAGATACAAGGTTGCCATTTGCATCATATTCGAAGGTTGTTCCCACCCAACCTGTGTTACTGAAATTTGATATCTCGATAATCTGATAGTTGTTGTTGTAGTGAAACGTGTGGGGAATGCCAGGCGGGTAGATAGAAATGGTGTTTAATACATAACGGGTTGGCAACTCCTCTTTGCTGCATACAATCATCAATCCCGTTAAAAACAACGGAGTTAAGTATCGAATACCACAATTGCTCTTCATAACGCATCGGCATCTCAATATGAGCGCAAAAACGCAATTTCAAAATGACCGGCATCAATCTAATCCGGGATTCTTGACATTTACCCACAATTGATGCTTGCGGTTTTTACAACCAAACACAGCAAAGAAATCATCATTGGACGGCCGCGCAAAAATCTCTTGCTTTGTCCCGATAGCTGCCGGGATGATAGAAACGCACTTTGATCTGATCTGGAAAATCATGGCGATCAGCAACCCAAGGATATGCAACGCGATTTAAAATACTGTTTTACCCTTGCTCGATCTTTTTTAATTCGTCCGCCATTTTAATTCCCTTCTTGTCGGCCTCTTTCGCTTGCCCAAATGTCAATGGGATATTTTTCTATTTAGATAAAATGAGTCCGCCTGTAATGTTCTCGAGGTCGTAGTTTAATGAATGAGCTGTTTGCAGGTCTTTTAATTAATGTCCACCCCAAACTTTGTCAACTGGATATCACTTTTATTTTCACTCACAGCCACGCTCTCTCAGGTCATCGCGCAACTGTCTCGCTCGTGCTCATTCGTAGCCGTCAGACCGGTTGTTTGCTCGCGCATATAGCGGTCAGACAGCTTTCGATTGATTTATCATTCATACCGCTGAAGGGCTGGCGGCAAGCGCAAGAACTCGTAGTTAGAAAAACTTTTTAAGAAGACCCAACACGCGAGAGCTTTTCTCTTCCTTGCCTACAAGAATATTGTTGAATATTTCTTTGTCTTCATGACTGATGTCGGTTTTGAAATCAACTTCATTGAGGGCCAATTTTCGTGAGCCCATGTGCCAACTCGGAAAAGATTTCTCTGCAATAGGGCCATAAGAGATCATCATGCAATTTTTATGACGCTTATCGATTTTGATTTTATCATACAAGCTAAGGATCAATTTCGATTCGCCTTCCACCATTTGGATGAACTTTGAATCTGAATATAAAAGAACACCAGTTATATCAAGCGGGGAATTATTCTTTTTACAGGATGCTAATATTTTTTCTATCTCGGCATCAGTGCAATTGGGGTTTCGGATACTTACGTAAGTGAGTTGTGACAACATAAATTTTATTGTTTATTAAAGAAGTTAAATTGTACGTAAACGTAAGTCATTGTTTTCATTTGAAATCAACGTTATCTTATAAAACCTTACAACTATCTAACGCTTGCCCGGGCTTAAGCATGTAAACTAACAGTATCTTAATCCTAAATTAATTTAGCAATGACGCGGCACCGGCAATGTGGTGGAGGCGCGAGGCTGAGATATATCAAAACATGAAGAAGGCTTTGCCATTGCCAACAACCCCCTACGAACCAAAATGAAATTAAGAGAACTAAACTTGATAACAACACATTACCTGCAGATTGATATAATCGCATTTGTTGGCAGTAGTAACTTTTTTTCATTCTTGAATGGTTGCAACTTCAACGTGTCCCAACTGTCCCTTTTCATCAAGTTTTGTTTCAAACTGATATCCACTCTTATAACCCGGTTTGTCAAGTATTGTCATAACAACTGCTGTCAATATCCTATACTTTGGAAGAAAATAAAAAGTAACCTCAAAGTCAGGATTAAGGTCCGATAGATTCGTGCAATTATGATTAAGCTTTTTTACTGCAACGGTATCCATAGGATCAAGCCCAGATTGACTTAGCAGCCCAAAAGGAAGTCCCTTAAATGCTTCGCCATCGATCTTTAGTCCAATTTGTCCTTTGTGATGCAAGAAATTCGAGTAACGATTTTGTATTTCATTTGATTGCTTTAAATACGCAATCATGTTTTTTGTTCCGCTGCAAAAAAGGTTGTTATCATCAACCGAAAGATTCTCTATCGGGAGGTTTGCGCTTCTACAAGAAGTCAGAATAATTATCGCAAAAAATAGTCCCCGTGTTGTTGAAGTCATTGGCACTAGCAACTCTCTAAATAAAATCTTGCACATAGCCGCCTATAACATTTCAAGATAAAGATTACCCCTTTAATATCCCAAAACCGCTTTTTTTACTATCTTTATAAAGTCTTATCCGTGTGCAACCGGCTATACTGAAAGTAGTCAAAA
>CAZNCO010000215.1:0-7360 GCA_964571345.1 uncultured Ohtaekwangia sp. | reverse complement strand
GGATAAACGGGAGCTTTTTGATCGTGTTGATGAGTTCAAAAAAGAAAGGGAAACCCTTGAAGAACGAATCAAACAATCCGAAAAGGAATTTTTGCGGCAGAAGGAGACATACGCCAAAAGCAGAAAGCAGTTGGATGAGGAAAGCCGTGCCTTGTCAGATGCCTTGAAAAAATTCTCAGATGGTCTGCAACACTTCGAGCAGCACTTCAAAGGCAAGACTCTTTATGATCGTTTACGTCATTTAATTGAGCCAGCTCCTTCTGGTTTTAACGATGTTGATATCATTGGTATTTGTTCGCAGTTGCAAGCCAATGACAACGAGTTTCACAATCAGTTTGATAAATTCAGAGGCAACATCAGCGAATTTGCGGGCCGGTTCCGTCCGGATAACCACCTGAATTTTAAAATCGATACTGCAGCGGGTGATGCCGAATACGAACGCTTTGCCTCGTACCTCGATGAGTTTTATGCGGAAGATAAAATCAAAATCTCCATTGCAGAGGTTGCAAAAAGTCATGGCATGTTGATTGATGCCATCGCCAGCAAAATGAAGGCGTTGACGGAATACAAAGGCCGCGTGAATAAGATGATAGGTAAAATGGAAGCTGACTTTAGCAAGGCTTCGTTTGAGAGTTCGCGCCTGATTGAGTATGTTAAGCTAAAATCGGAGGATAGTGAGAATAAGGTTTTAAGGAAGCTTCAGAAGATAACGGATTTTCGTGAGCAGAATCCTTTTCTCTATGGTGAGGCAAACCTCTTCAATACCAACAATGCAGCCAAGAGTGAGATTGATAAACGGTCCGTTGAATTACTCAACGATCTTCAAAAAACCATTAGCGAAGAGCACTACGAAGAGATAAATGTGCAGGATCTGTTTGAACTTCGTTTCCGAATCAAGGAAGGCATGAACGACACCGGCTGGATTGAAAAGATCGATAAGGTTGGATCAACCGGAACCGATATGCTGGTGAAGGCTGTCATCTACATCACTTTGCTGAACGTGTTCATTAAAGAATCGACCGAGAAGACTACGCGCAATTTTAAAGTTCATTGTATCATTGACGAAGTGGGTCAGATTTCGGCACCATATCTGAAGGAGCTTATTTCTTTTGCAGAGGAACGGAACATTTGTTTGATCAACGGTTTGCCCAATGAAAGCAAGTTGGAGACCCATTATAATTACACGTACAAGTTCCGGAAGGATTCAAATGGATATGTAAAAGTCGTTCCGCTGTTAACAATGAGTGTGGAACCTTAATCATGAAACTGACGCTTTCATTTGCACGGTTGGTTTACCAACTGAGGGAAGGGCAAGAGGTCAACTACGGCTCTTTTTCGGGAAAGAGCAAGACAGTGTTGGATCAATTTGTGAAAGATGGGGTGCTTGATTTTACGATGATAGGATCTCGCCACAGGAAAGTTGCTTGCCATGACGTTGCTAATCTTGAAAGCTATTTGCATCACAAGTTTGAAATTCCGAATCTTTCCACATATATAGCCTTTCTTGAAAAAGAATACACTGAGCGAAGTGATGCCGTAAAGGCAGCTTCTAACTCAAAACACCGGAGCACAAAAGTTTTTGCCGGTTTTCTAATCAACACTTTCGAAGAAATTCATTGTACCTTGAATGGGGAACCATTCATTGTAAAGGCACAGCGAGGGGCATTCACCTTTATTTGTGATTACGAAACATTCCAGATCCCGCCTGAATTCATCGTGGTAGGAATTGAGGGGCACGAGAATTTCAGAGAGATTGAACGACAGCGGTATTTATTTAAAGGTATTAAGCCTTTATTCGTCTGGAGATACCAAAATAGCAACGCCATAGCGGATTGGCTAAAGAGCGTACCAAACCACTACCTTCATTTTGGTGACTTTGATCCGAAAGGACTTCATATTTATTTGACTGAGTTCAAAAATAAAATAGGAAGTAACAGGTGTAGTTTTTTCGTACCCAGAAATCTGGATGAGCTTATGTTTAATTATGGTGAGAAATCCCTTTTTGAAAAGCAGCAGAATTTTCTGGATATAGTCAAAGACGATTCAGAGTTAAGAGATGTTATTAAGACTATTGAAAAACATGGTAAAGGTTTAGCGCAAGAGGTTTTGATTGAGAATTCGGAATCGTTGATGTTTTAATTTTGTCATCTCCGCTTAAGTAGTTCAAAAATGTGATTAGATTTCGATACTATTTTAATTCTATGCGTCAACTTGAGAAAATACTCTTCGTCTCATTGCTTACATTATCATTGACGAGCAACGCTCAGATCAAACATGTAGAGCCTTTGAATTGGTGGGTGGGAATGAAAAATCATTCACTGCAATTATTGGTTAATGGAGCAGATGTTGGTGAAACAACTCCCTCTGTCGGCTATGAAGGAGTTACCATCCAACAAATTACGAAAGGGGATAGCAAGAACTATTTGTTTTTAACTCTTGTGATTGCCACAAGTGCAAAGCCAGGCACATTTGATATTGTATTTAAAAAGGATACAAAAATAGTTTATACTTATCCGTATACCCTGCTCCCGCGTCAGCAGCCGAGTGAGAAGTTTGTTGGATTTAATTCTTCAGATGTTATCTACCTGGTTGTTCCCGATCGCTTTGCGAACGGAGATTACGCTAACGATGTAGTTGCTGGTACGAAGGAAAATAAAATCGATCGCAAATTTGATGGCGGCCGGCACGGTGGCGATATCCGCGGCATCATCAATAGCCTGGACTATATTTCTTCTATGGGCTTCACGGCTATCTGGCCCACACCAATGCTCGAAAATGATATGCCAGGCTATTCGTATCACGGATATTCCATCACCAATCATTACCGGGTAGATCCACGCTATGGAACGTTAGATGAATACAAAGAGCTTTCTGCCAAGGCGAAGCAAAAAGGAATCAAATTAATTTTTGATGAAGTGCTCAACCATATTGGCTCTGGTTATTGGTGGATGAACGATCTTCCTTTTAAAAACTGGCTTAAGAAAACAGATTCTTATCAGCCAAGCAACCATCGTAGAGCGGTGAACCAGGATGCATATGCATCGAAGTTTGACAAAGACTTAATGACCAATGGCTGGTTTGACAAAACAATGCCAGATATGAACGGTCGGAACCCTTTTGTAGCAACATATCTTATCCAAAACACAATTTGGTGGATTGAGACGCTACAGCTCGGTGGCATACGCGAGGATACCTATGGATATTCCGACAAAACATTTTTGACAAAATGGAGTTGCTCGGTTATGAATGAATATCCGAATATGAATATCGTGGGTGAGGAGTGGAGCTTGAATCCGCTGATCACATCGTATTGGCAGCAAGGAAAACAAAACCGAGAAGGCTATGTAAGCTGTTTAAAAAGTGTGATGGATTTTCCGATGCAAGATGCATTAGTGCAAGCGCTGAAAGAATCTGGAGACACAAATTTCGGGAAAGGACTCACCCGGTTGTATGAGGCTCTTGCGAACGATTTTGTGTATGCCGATCCTAAAAATATTCTGGTGATGGGTGACAATCATGATATGGACCGACTGTTCATGCAACTCGGGCAGGATGTGGCGCTTACCAAAATGGCCTTAACATATTTACTTACGGTGCGTGGTATTCCGCAGATTTATTATGGCACAGAGGTTTTGATGGACAACACAGGCCATCACAAGAATGACGGACTCATTCGGTCTGATTTTCCTGGTGGATGGAAAGGTGACGCAGTAAATGCGTTTACTGGCACAGGACTTTCTGAAGATCAGCGCAACGTTCAGGCCTACTTAAAAGCTTTATTAAATTGGAGAAAGGGTAATCCTGTAATTGCCACTGGTGAAACGCTTCACTTCGCACCGTTCAATGAAGTGTATGTTTATTTCCGATACACTTCTGATAGGATGGTGATGGTAGTGATGAACAATAGCCTTACGAACACAACGATTGACACGAAGCGTTTCGCGGAAATTCTTGAATCTAAAACTAGCGCAGAAAATGTAATTACGCATGAAATAGCGAATCTTCGCAATGGTATTGGCGTGGCTGCAAAAACGGCTGCGATACTTGAAATCAATTAAGTAGGATCAAGCCTCAGGAGCCGGAGGTATTTCCTTAGGAGGAACTACGGGAGCAGGTTCTGTCGTTGGTTTTATCTCCGGCTCTTTAACCGGCCAAGAGGGCTCAATCGGCTCCTCTGGTGGCAGAGGAGTTGGGTTTTCACGTTCGGGAATTTCAGACGGCTTCTTTGCCATTTTCAATTTCTGAGTAATAATTGGTCAGGGGGTGTGTGACCATTCCAGGAAGTAACTCTTCATTTCGTCCGGTAATACAGCTACGATGTGGTGCAGTTCGCCCGCAGAAACGTAATCTGCAATGGTTTTAATCACTGCTTCAATCGCATCCATAGCATCACTTGGCCCGGAGAAATCGCGCCATGAGGATAGCCCATCCAATCGCATTACTTCCTCAGCAAAATCTTTAATCGTTTTAATTCTTGCATGAGCACGACTTGGTGTCCAGCCATCCACATATATGGCCTTGATAACCATGGGCAATTGCGCCATTAACTGGAATGATTCCTCAAACGATAGACGGTTGCGCAGTGCATGCAACACACAACGCAGCACACGTCCTGCACGCTCACGATTTTCTTCATCTCCTAAACGCTCGGCCAGGCGGTGGATAAATTCATTTCCCTTAGCAGCATGTTTTTCGAAGTTCATAAAAAAAATATTTAGACGTGAGATTAAATTTAGAATTTAGAATTCAGATTCATTTTCCTCAATGACAGCTTTTTTTCTGTCGCGCTCATTTAATCTTTCTTTCCTTTTTCTTAACTGGCTCTCAAGGTCATCACAAACCCGATCAACAGCCAGTTCAAGATTTTCAGCGGCCTCACGGCCGAACAAATCGTTGCCGGGCACCGCCAATCGAGCTTCAATCACCCAGGAATTCTGATTACTGCTCTTCTCTCGCTTGAAAACTACAGAGCATTCCTCTATTCGATTGTATATTCTCTCAAGGTGGTTGAATTTTCCAATGATAAACTCTTCCTGCTTTTCGCTTATCGTGATGTGCGGAGATTGAATGGTAACGCGCATATGTTTTATTGTTTATGGAACGAAGTAATTCATTCCAATATTTATTCGCTGTGACATTGGTCATATTTCTATGAGACTTTAATCAGAAGTAAATCCTACTTGAATTCTACAATTTATAGTCGAATCCGACAAAAATTTTCCCTTGTCTGACCTCTATCATTGTCTTCGTTCTTTTGATTAAGGTTATTCGCAAAGCAAGTGCTTAGGCTCTTTGTTCTTTAATTCTATGTGAAACTTTTAACTCGATTCTGATTATGAAACATCTAAATAAGTTGATCATTTTTTGTATGATCTTCAGTTCAGCATTGTTGTCAAAAGCTCAAGTTGTTATTCCGGATGAAAGTCCGTTTGCAACTCTCACACAGGACATTGGGTTTAATCACATTACAATTGAATACACACGCCCCAGTGTAAGAGGGCGGGTGATCTTTGGTGAAACTGTTCCTTACCGAAAAAACTGGCTCAAGGAGAATGGAACATTTGCAACGATCACCTTTTCAGAAGATGTGTTGATTCAAGACAACCGACCGCTGAAGGCCGGAACATACGCCATTTATGCGATTCCTGGCAAAGACACGTGGAACATGTCATTGCAACGATACAAATGGCATCCTATGAGGCGCTTTCCGTTTTATCAGGAGCCGGATGAAGAGGGTGAGTGGAATAGCGGATATTCAGAAGACAAGGATGCCCTTCGTTTCAATGTGATTCCAGAAAAATTAAAAGAGCAGTTGGAAACTTTCACGATTCAACTGGCTAATGCAAGCAGCTCAGGTGCATTGGTACAGTTGATGTGGGATTATACAAGAGTCAGTTTTCGCATTAGCACCGAAACCGATAAGAAGGTTCTTAATTCAATAAAAAAATTCACGAGTAATCCAGAAGCCCGTCTGGCTGGAGAGTATTACCTCGCGGCAAAATATTATCTGGACACTAACCGCGAACTAGACAAGGCAATTGAATGGATTGATAAATCATTACAGTATGAACCAGATGCCTATTGGGTACTTCATACCAAAGCAGAAATCTATGCGAAGATGGGAAATTATGCATCAGCTATTGAGGCGGCCGAGCTATCAAGTGAAAAGGCAAAGGAAAAGAAAGCAGATGACTTTGTGAAAATGAATTTACTGGAAATAGAACGATGGAAAAACCTGAAGAAGACGGCACCTGAAAAGAATAAGACCACGTCCGCCCGTATTCAATAAAGTTAAATGATATGAAGAAGATACTTTGCCCTGTTGATTTCTCGGATGCATCTACCAATGCAATCGACTATGCCAGCCACCTAGCACAAGATTTGGGAGCGCACGTCACGTTAGTATATGTTCGCACTTTCATCTGGCCACAGGCAAGACAATTAGAATCTGAGGAGCTAAAAAGTACAGAATCTATTACTAATTGGCTATCTTCATTTTCTGCCATTATCAATAAAGAATTTGGAGTTCGATGTGATTACCGAATTCAATCTACCACGGAGACATTTGAAGACGCGCTAGGCGATTATACTCTAAACCATGACCTTGTGGTAATGGGCACATCTGGCGTGAACAATTCATACAAATATTTTTTTGGGAGTAATTCTTTTCACATTATTGAAAAGTCGAAATGCCCTGTAATTATTGTTCCCTTGGGATTTCTGTTTCGACCGATCAAGCAAATCGTTTATGCGTTTGACCCCGATACTAATCCAATTTTTTTGATTGATCAGCTCAAGAGACTTGCTTTGATGCTTGGCGCAGATGTGCAGGTGTTACATATATCTACGAGCGAGTACTCGGAAGAAACAAGTGTGCGAATGGACATCCTCCAGAAATCTGTGATGGCACGCGAGCCCAAAGGAATTGGCTGGAGTTTCGACTTTGAACATTCCACGGATGTAGTTTGGGCGCTATGCCAATATCTACGCAAACATAATGCAGATATGTTAGCCATGTCGTTTCATCATCATTCACTATTGGAGCAGTTGATGGGTAATGATATTATCAAAGAGGTGAGCGGATCTGTTGAATGTCCTCTCTTCATCCTATGGCATTAAATTAATACCCTGAATTTTTCGTGATTGACAGCCAATGTGGCTATTTACTTTTCAGCTTTTTGAGAGAATCGGCTTGCTGTAATTTCCTTTTTTCTTTTTCCTGCCTCTTAAAATAGCCTTTGAAAAAGAAATTATGTTTTAAAGCCTCCATGTCTTGGCTAAAACGATCTGTTCCCATCTGGATGTTGTGCATGCTCTTTTTTAAGTCATTTGCAAATGCAGAATCACTTAATAGTACTCC
>CAZNCO010000214.1:0-7409 GCA_964571345.1 uncultured Ohtaekwangia sp. | reverse complement strand
GTCCTTCACAGGAATCCCTGAAGGTTTCAGAAATTGATGAAGCAATATTTTGCCAGGGTGAGATCGAAAGATCTTTTTTGTTACTGCTTCAGAGTACACGCGATCACAATATTTGGTCAGTGAGCCGATGATTCTGTCATTATGGATGACATTTGACTTCAGCAGCAAATGAACTTCATAAGCTGCCTGCAGATCCAACCAATATTTTGTGTTGGTATCAAATGATCTGCCAAGTCGATAAGCAATTAACGGAGTGACCCTGAGTTTACCTTTGACTAGGTTTTGAAGTTCATACGCGTTGCCTGCAATAAGTTTCTCGAGTGAATTATAGTTTCTACCCGTGGGCTTTAAGAATTTGTGTTCAAGAACATACCCAGGAGATCTGACCTCTTTATGCTCTTGCAAGATGTTACGAATTGGAACAATAACTGGAGAAGGCTTTCCCGAATTGATATGCAGGTGAAACAACCACTCACTTTGTAAATAATACCAGTAACGGGGAGCGGTATTGGTTATAGTGCTTATTTTCCGAATAGCGCCATGCGACCATGGGCTACCTCGTAACATATCCTTTAAATCACTTAAACTCATTTGAGCAAGTGCAGCAAATCGGCTGATGGAACATTTACTCGGTTCCAAAAAAAATTTCCTCAACACTACACCCGGTGAAGATGGCTCATGGGAATCAGTAGAGTTCATACCGCAAAGGGATATTGTTCAAGAAGAAACGCACACGCCTGTCCTTTGAGTTTCTCGTTTTCCATCGCTGCAGGTTGTCTTTGCGGAAAACGAACAGGAATTGGAAACGATGTTCAAATTCTATGATCAAGCCCAAGAGATAAAAGAGGTGATCGGGAGTCAGGTAATTGCAGTTGTCGATGACGAAGCACAGCCTTTTTGCAGGCTTCGTTTTGCACTTCAATAAGAGTTGGACAGCAGTTTCAATTGACTTGCACTTTTGGGCTTTGCCATGCAGCCGGTGTACCAACTCGGACATGACGTCTGTTAGTGTGCAGGTCACTCCCAGTCGTGTGAAGGTTGCCCCTACCGAGTCAAAATACTGTCGCATCTTCGATATTTTTGTCGGGTCGTCTTGGATTACCAAAACTACAGGCTTTAGCGTCTTTCGTGTCTTGCGCATGATTCTTTGAAGGGCTATTCTCCAATTCATTCGAGCAAGTGATTTGTCCAGTTTCATTTGCGCACCAGTTTGATCAGCATCTTTTTCAACGATGGGTTCTTGGAAAGTATCCTCTGGGCATGGCTTTCCAGATACGCTTCCAGATAGGGTTTGACGGTACCGTGCCCGGAGGCGATGGCGTGCCACTGCAGAATAATCACCGCCTTGCGACTAAGGTCCACATTACGCCTGAGCTTTTCTGTTTTCATAAGCGAAATCGAGTTGAAAGTGAGTTTCGACTAAATGGTATAGATTAGATTGTTGTTACAGCCATGAATTTTTCTCTTTAATATTTATATTAGATTAAAGAACAGTTTATAAATTATTATAAATCATTGCCTTATCTTTCGGTCATGAAACGGGCGCTTCCCTCCCACCGCTCCAGGCCACAGGCTCAGATCCTTACCGCCTCGGAAATCCTCTCGGACTATGAGCAGTGGCTGCTCTCCAACTACGGCTCCATAGGGACTTACCGGGATCACGCCAAATCCTTCTTAAAACGCTTTCGCGACCACGGCTCCCTGTTGAATCAACTCGATACCTTTGCTTCGAAAAAAAGCATCACGGGTCGCTCGATCCTCAATCGACTCCGCAAATTTTTGGAGGAGAAAAACATTCAAGGTGCCCGCAATGACTTGAAGGCTTCAGGGGGTGATGAACTACCGCTCGCCAACGTTTATGTGAAGCTGTACCTGGTATCAAGTAAGGACCGTCTCCGATCCAAGCGCTCACGCTCCACCTACGCCACAATCCTGAACAGCTACTTTAATTTCATTGGCGAGGCCAAGCATTTTGAAAAGATCACGGCACAGCGTTTCGTCTTCGCCAAGGGGCGCTCTGAATTCACATCTGCGCTTTATACCACGGTGCTTAAGTCTTTCGCTACCTGGGCCCTTACCTATCTCATTACACCTGATGATGAACTATCGTCCAATGAGCGAAAGATCAAGGGAGCGTTAGGGGAAATGAGTATTCGATCACTCCGCGATATCGTGGCAATGAAAGCCACCGTATCGGTTCGAAAACTTTATTACAAGGAAAGCCTTTCCAAGCGTCAACGTGACCGCCTTGTTGCTTCCTGTTCAACCTCTCGCGAACGAGCCATCATTGTGCTCATGGCGTACGAAGGGCTTCGCCCGGTGGAGCTTGAGCGCCTCGCGGTGAATGACTTTGACTTTCGCAAATCAACGGTTGCTGTATGGGGCAAAGGCCGTAGCGCACGACACAAGGAAGCTATTGCTCTTTTCTCGATAGTCTCAGGACACGTACGAGCTTACCTGAAGGAAAGTAAGATTAGGAAAGGTAAACTATTTCCGCTTCTCACCTACAAGGCACTCCACGAACTAGTAAACCGTCTGTTCAGGAAAATGGGCTTAGCAAAGGCTAACCGAGGTGCACCTACGCACTCACCACACAGTCTTCGACATACGGCAGGCCAGCTGCTTTACGATGCGGGTGTCCCGCTGGAATTTATTCAAAGAACGCTTCGGCATACCTCCATGCAAAGCACGCTTGTATATGCCCGTAAAGCCATCGAGCGATCCTACTTCAAGCAAATGAAGCAGGTGTGGTAGACCTTCTCCCCTTTTGCTTTTTCGGCTTCTGGACTTCCTCCAGTTCATCATCCAGTTCATCATCTTCATCAACTAGTTTGGCCGGTTTATTTTTAGAATTGAATTTTCGTGGAGCGCGGTTTTCTTTTTCTGCTTCTTCCGCTTCTTCCAAAATGTCATTGACCACTTTCTCCAATTCGGCAATGGTTTCTACCCCAGATTCTTGTAGTGCCAGGATTTGATCTTCATTCAGACCTCGCTTGATGCCGTATGATGTTATTTCGTTCTTCTTCAGCCCAGGCACAGGATACCAGTTTTCAACCCTTCGATAAAACTCAGCAACTCCCGTGACACCCAGTTTTTTTGCTTCGAGTAGGTGCTTCTGGAAATAATCCAGTCCAACGAATGCAAAACCAGTCGATTGCATGGTATTATCTCTGAGCTCATGAAAGAACCCCAAGCCTCTAGGACTTAACTTACCAGCATCATCCACTACGATCAATTTTTTTACACTGTCACTTGCCAAAAGGTGGCTCAGTTGTTTCATTTTGATAAAGAGTGAATCTGGTGCTTTCGGGTACACTCCGGATACTTGGAAAATCATTTCATCGAGAAAATTTGATATTCGGTATGACTGACCAATGCGCACGTAGTAAACGTTATTGTTCTCCAGTGCGTACTTGGCAATGGCGGAAGATTTTCCCATTCCCTCACGACCGGTGTCAGCAATCATCGATGATCTTTTTTGGGCTCGTTCTAATGTGGCCATAAGGTATTGCTGCGCACTGAAAACCGTATCTACTTTCGTGATCAAATGATTAAGCAAGTCGATGGATGAAAATGATTCGTGAAGATTTTTCATAAATGTCTACTTATTTTATATGTGAATTTTTACGTTCTGTACTTCGCGCTCGAATTTCCTTCGCTTAAGCTGACGTTTGATGATTTTGTCGGCCAGCGATTCTTTTCGAGCAGACGTGCCCACGATTCCGCTCGCGGCATCTTGGTCTTCTTTTCCCCGGTCTTTGATGAACTGCTGATTTTCATAAAGTACCCTGCGGTGTGCTTTCATAATTTCCTTCTTGTTCTCTCGCGTCATGACCATGCGCGGTTCGATCACTCCGATGTACTTTAGCGTGCCACGTTCAAAAATGTGAATCTTCGAAAGGTCTTCCGGGTTGTAACACATGCGAACATCAGAGTTCTTGTGCTTCCAGAATATTTCAGCTTTGGTGACCTGGTAACAGTATTCAACGCCATCAATTTGAAGATCGATGCGACCATCATTTTTTATTCTTTTTTTCGTCATGGTCTCCCAAAACATCAATGGCTCCATCCAATTTTCCCATTTGATGATCCTATCTGATTCATACATCCGAAAGGTATCTGATGGGGCAACTTTTTTTTTGCGATCATTGGTGGTGTAGTTGTACTCCTCTATCATCTTGCCGAATTCAGTGATCATTTCAGAGACAGAGAGCATTGACTTAACCTTTGATTTACTCCACAACTCATCACGTACTTCCTTTGGTGGATTCCCTGAAATATTTTTGCTTCGAATTCCTTCACCGAGGTACCAGGGTTTGGCGGAATGAATTTTCTGGAAGACGGCAAAGAATGATTCTACCTCAGCTTTCCAGGTAGGAATTTTAGGGAATGCCTTTGTGATAATAACTCCAATGTTTTTCAATCTTCGCATGAGTGTCTTGAAAACGGGACGTTGATAATACTTGTCATTGTCAATGATGATTTCTTCAGGGAGAAAACAGTGATCAATAAAAGACATTTTAAATGCTTCTTTCGCCAAGCTTGCTGATTGTGCTTCTCCCAGGGCCCAGCCTACTACTTTTTTTGAAAAGACATCCAGGACAACATATGCCCACAGCCGCACAGCCTTTCCATTCGATCCTCGGCATACAAATTGAAGCTTATAAAAATCTCCTTGGTATTGTTCTCCGGGCGCTTCCGCGAGAAATCGGGTGATTTTAGGCAGCCCATTCTGACGGCTCCAAATCTTTCCATTCGCATCATATTCGAGCACGTTGCGGTCTTCGATTTTAGCTTTTAGTCTTTTGATTGTTGAAGGTGAAAGATCGACATTGTAGCTTTTCTTTACCGCCTTGATGATGATGGAAACAGTGGTCCTCTTGCGGAGAAGGTTTCTCGCAAAAGATTTAATCTGCCCAGTCATCTTCACCTTGTATTCACGAGGCACACCGAGAGAATCGTGCACAATTGTTTCTGCAATTCCTTGACGGAGGCAATTCCGGATCACTCTCCAGAAATACACCGCACTCTCCGTTTGAAATTTCGGTTCTCGAAATGTATCAAGCTCACCGCGCATGATCCGCTGATACACTCCGAAGATGACGCGCGCGGGCCACTTCTCTTTGTATGCTGAGATGATCGAGTCAATCAGCGCATGCGATTTTGCATAGAGGATCCGTTCATTGACATCAACGATTTTGTCCTTGTAGAATTTCTGGAAGGAAGGCCACCGGTTGTGATAAACGTCTTCTAACACTTCCTGGAAGTGTGAAACTTCCGCATCAGCGTTCACATCTTCAGCTTCCTTCTCTTTTCCTCTAAGGAAGTCAAGCGCTTCGTTGCTGTCAATTGGAAGACCTGCGTTGGATTTTACGGCTACAGACATGGATCCATGGTCAATCATGATTGCCTTGCCATCGCTGAAAGATTTCCAGGACTTACTTTTTCCGCAATTAAAATTGGAGACTCCATTCCTCACTGTCTTGTGGCTTACTCCAAGCTCAATAATCAGTCCTGCTGAAACGAAGAGATCATAACCTTTTCCAATGGGCTTGCGAAGGGCGAAGTACTTACGAGGACGCCAAAGACCGTGCTGTTGTGTTCTTGTATTCATTGATTTGATAATTGTGTAAAATGGGTTAGGGATACTGCGCCAATTTCTATTGGATCCTTTATCTCGTCATAAGTTTCAATACTATCACTCACGAGAATGCAGTTATCAATCAATTGAATATTTACGGAACTTGAAAGCCTATGCTCATCCAAGTATTCTAAAAATGCTTCAAATACGATTTGGCAGTTATATTGTTCGCAGCAAATCATTCGTTGGATCTCATTCAATAGTTCGAGAATTTTAAACCGCAGCATTTTTGTCAAGAGAGATCCATCGTCCAAGAAATCGAGCGATGTTTGAGTTCCGCACCTTCGCCACTTGCTGCATTGAAAAAAACGCTGTTTAATTCCCCTTTTGCTTTGCAAGGAGGATTCATGGCTGCTGCACGCTCCTTGAGCGGCTGCCACTTTCAACTGTATTTCCATGTGACAAAAATTTATTTGTGAATTTGGTAGATGACGAGAATGACAAAAAAAATACGGCAAAGCATTAGCCAAAAAGTGAAATAGATTTATTTCATTTTTGACTTTAGTGGTACGAAGTTTCCCTGGTGATTTAGATTTTGTTGATCGGTATCTAAGCCGATCAGCTTTCATGACGTTTAATGAAGACACTCATAAACACAGGAATTAGAGATGCGAGCATACAAAAAAAATCCTTTTTTTGAAGCTAATACCAATTGAATTTCTGGGGCAAATGTGGCTTTTACGTAAAAATTAGGCAATTACGTGGTAAATGATAGGTAATTGCAACGTAATTACCATTGAGTTACGCGTAACTTTTTTCTACATTAGTATCACCAATGTTTTTGTGCGTGTCTAAGAAGGGAGCATACTATCAAGAACTTCTTTCAGAGAATGGAATCTCGAGAAAGAGAATAATCGCGCGAGCCAACGTATCGGCTAAGACGTTGGATAACTTTTTTCATGATCGTATCGAAATTTCGTTTAGTAAATTCGCAGCCATTGACGAGGCTATTAGGGAAGAGATTATAGCTAATAAAGCAAATAATCTGAAGCTCGAAGGTGATCGATTACTTGATGAAATTCAGAAAGTATATAAGAGGCTTCCACCTGATATGCAGCTGCAGACTCTTGAACACGTTCGGGGTTTAGAGCGGATTGAGTTGAGTAGGTCCAATAAGTCTTATTGATTGAGCCTTAACGAAAAGAAATTTTAACCACCTCGGCATTCTTGATCAAATGTTTGGCAGAATTTTTCATAAAGTAAAGCATAGCATCACTGGGACGTAAATTACCTAACGACATCAGTTGCCTAATCATTTGAATCACTTGGCTGTGGGTGAACACAAGTATGTTATCACTTTTTAACTTTGCTAGTACTTCCAAGCATTCTGATACTCGAGTTGAAAATTGAATGAATGATTCTGCCCCAACTCCGTGGACAAATTCGGGGTCACACCTCGACCAGTACTGTTGAGTCATTGGCAGCCGATCTTTGGCAGTTGTGTTATGACAAGCTGAAGGGGATAAATAGGTGAACTCCTGAAGAGGCCAAGTTTCAACTGGAACATGTGGGTATTTCAATATAAACGGCTCAGCTGTTTGTAATGTTCTGAGATAAGGTGTAACGATTATTAATTCGGGTTTGAGATTAATTCTGTCAGCCAATTTAATGGCACTTAATTTCCCTGTTTGGGTTAACGAAATGGTCGCAGGGTCCGAAGTTTTCATCCCTGCATTTGCTTCACTCTCTGCATGTCTGATAAATAAAATCTCCATGTTCAATTTAATTCACTTCAGCCCAATGGACCTCATATGCGGGTTTAGCTTGG
>CAZNCO010000213.1:0-7412 GCA_964571345.1 uncultured Ohtaekwangia sp. | reverse complement strand
CTCTGACTTTTGCCCAAACTCAAGAGATAAAAAAAATCGAATATTTGTTGAATGAGGTTGAACACCTTCAGGGAGCTAAGTTCTGGAGGAATGGTTCTTCCTATTCTGCGAAAGCAGCCGCGGAACATTTGCGGATGAAATTCACAAAAGCGGGAAGCGCTATTAGCACAGCAAAAGATTTTATTGAAAAAATCGCATCTAAATCATCGACCAGTGGCAAAGCCTATCAAATAGAGTTTCCCGATGGAAGGAAAACAGATACCAGCGTTTTCTTCTATCAGAAATTGGCGGAATGGAAACCTTGAGAGGGATATGTGATTCAAAACCATCGAGGAATGTTTATGCAGGTAGAGCAATTCCATGAACTTTCCTTCTATACCCTCACACATGGCGACAACAAATTGATTCACCAACATGCTGTTGATGCCTTTGCAGTTCAAATGGCAAATGAAAATACAAAACCGATCGCGTTGATCGTTGGCTTAGCAGGCTTGTATTTGTTGGCGGAAAAGAAATTTACAGGCAGGGAAGTGCAGCAAATGCATGTCCTGATGTCGCAAAACAAAGCATCGTGGCCGCGAATCAATTTACCTGATCATCGTGGCGATATTACCATTGGAGACGTGCTGGCCTTGCCGGCTGGAATCGAACGAGACGGCATGATTTACAACTGGTGTGAATCAGTATGGCGGGCCTTCTCCGGTTCAAGGCAAACAATTTCCGAACTCATGGTTGGGTACTTGCTATTGTGGGAAAAGCAGAGTGCTAAATAAGCTGAAAATAGCCGTTAAAATTGGCTAAACGGCTAATCATTAAATTGGCTAATTAGCGTAAATTGCGCCCTCATTTTTTATTACTGTGGGCAAATACAACGAATTCAAAGAACTCAGTCTTTCCGGCCTCTCGGCTGATATCCTTAATTTTTGGGACAAAGAGAATATTTTCGAAAAATCGGTCGATCTGCGCGAGGGCCAGCCGACTTTCACATTCTATGAGGGACCGCCCTCGGCCAATGGAACTCCCGGCATCCATCATGTGATGGCACGCACTATCAAGGATATTTTTTGTCGCTTCAAGACTTTGCAAGGCTACCAGGTGAAACGCAAAGGGGGATGGGACACGCACGGTCTGCCCGTAGAACTGCAGGTGGAGAAAGAACTTGGGATTACGAAGGAAGATATCGGCAAAAAAATCTCCATCGAAGATTATAACAAGAAGTGCCGCGAGACGGTGATGAAGTATAAAGACCAGTGGGATGACCTGACGCGCAAGATGGGCTATTGGGTGGACTTAAATGATCCATACATCACCTACAACAACGACTACATCGAGACCATCTGGTGGATACTGAAAGAGTTTTACAAAAAAGGTTTGCTCTACAAAGGCTACACTATTCAACCTTACTCACCTTCTGATGGAACCGGTTTGAGTTCACATGAATTAAATCAGCCGGGCTGCTATAAGAATGTGAAAGACACTTCGGTGGTGGGACAGTTCAAGGTGATCAAAAATGAGAAGAGCGATTTTCTTTTTAAGAAAAATGGAAATCACGAAGTTTTCATCCTGGCCTGGACCACTACACCGTGGACGCTTCCTTCAAATACTGCGTTGGTAATTGGCGAGAAGATTCAATATGTTCAGGTAAACTCTTTTAACCCTTACACCTTCAAACCGATCAGCGTAGTAATCGCGAGAGATTTGCTGGGAAAATATTTCTCTGAAAAGAATAAAGAACTGAAGGTTGCCGACTACAAAGCTGGTGACAAAGCAATTCCTTATGAAGTCGTAAATGAATTCAATGGAAAGGAATTAGTTGGCATTCGCTACGAGCAACTCATGCCTTACTTGCAACCGTTGAATGATGCTGACAAAGCATTTCAGGTAGTGGCGGGTGATTTTGTAACAACAGAAGATGGAACGGGTATTGTTCATAGTTCACCTACGTTTGGTGCAGATGACTTCCGTGTATCGAAGCAGTATGGCATTCCTGGAATTCTTTTGAAAGACGAAGCCGGCAATGAAGTGCCGACCGTTGATAAGAAAGGAAAATTCGTTGCACAGATTGGTAAGAAGCTAGCCGAAGGAGTGGAGCGCTTCAAAATCAAAACACACAAGCCGCTTGGTGCTGATGATTTTTATGTAAAGAATTATACTGACGAAGATGAAAACAATCCCGATTACAAAAACACAGATGTGATCATCTCCATCATTTTGAAAGAAGAGAACAAGGCGTTCAAGGTTGAGAAATACGAGCACACGTATCCGCATTCCTGGAGAACGGATAAACCTGTGTTGTACTATCCGCTTGATTCTTGGTTCATCCGCACCACAGCATTGAAAGATCGCCTGGTAGCGTTGAATAACACGATCAACTGGAAACCTGAATCCACTGGCAC
Source organism: uncultured Ohtaekwangia sp. (assembly GCA_964571345.1). GTDB lineage: Bacteria > Bacteroidota > Bacteroidia > Cytophagales > Cyclobacteriaceae > ELB16-189. Next base: position 5,016 of record CAZNCO010000213.1, on the reverse strand, counting down.
AGGCCGTTTCGGAAACTGGTTGGAAAATTTGGTTGACTGGAATTTGTCACGCTCACGCTTTTGGGGAACACCACTACCTATTTGGAGAACTAAAGATGGTCGCGAAGAAATGTGCATCGGTTCGGTAGAAGAATTGAAATCAGAAATCGCGAAAGCAGAAAAGGCTGGAATCAAGAATCAAGCGTCTAGCATTGAGGATCTTCACCGACCGTATGTCGATAACATTGTGCTCGCCAGTTCAACAGGTCAGCCGATGTACCGCGAGCCTGATTTGATTGACGTATGGTTCGACTCGGGTGCGATGCCGTATGCGCAGTGGGGATTGGATCACAAAAAATTGAAAGAGAATAATCCACGTCCGTTTGGGAAAGGTTGGGATGGCGCGTATCCTGCTGATTTTATTTCAGAAGGCGTGGATCAAACACGTGGATGGTTCTTCACGCTTCACGCCATTGCCGGTTTATTGTATGACAGTGTTGCATTCAAAAATGTTGTATCCACGGGCCTTGTGCTCGACAAAGACGGCAACAAGATGAGCAAGCGCAAAGGCAACGTGGTGAATCCGTATTCTACTCTTGAAAAGTATGGACCTGATGTAGTCCGCTGGTACATGATTGAAAACGCGCCACCGTGGGACAACCTGAAGTTTGACCTGGCTGGTGTTGAAGAAACTCAGCGCAGATTTTTTGGCACACTTCAAAACACCTATTCATTTTTTGCTTTGTATGCCAACATCGATGGTTTCGTAAAAGATGAGATGAACAATGTTCCCTACAGTGAATTAACACATCTTGATCGCTGGATCATTTCAAAACTGCAATCGCTCATTGTTGAAGTAACTGCTGCGTATGAAGACTACGAACCAACCAAGGCAGCTCGTGCTATTCAGGATTTTGTAAACGACCATCTGAGCAACTGGTACGTGCGTTTGAATCGCAAGCGTTTCTGGCAACCCAACATGCGGGGTGATCTTTCTGCTAACAAGAAGGCAGCGTATGAGACGTTATATGAATGCTTGATGGTAACAGCCCAGTTGATGTCTCCGATCGCCCCATTCTTTGCCGAGTGGCTGTATAAAAACTTAACAGATAATATCCGCGAAAGCGCGAAGAAGAATAAAACTCCCTTGCGTTTTGAGTCTGTGCATCACACATTATTGGTGAAGCCCGAGACAAATAGAATGGATAAAGATTTGGAGACTTCGATGGATCATGCGCAGAAGATTTGTTCACTCGTGCACTCCATTCGCAAGAACAGCAAAATCAAGGTACGCACCCCGCTTCAGAAAGTGTTACTGCCTGTACTCGATGAAAATTTCTCCAACCGCATCAAGAGCGTGGAAGATATCATCAAATCGGAAGTGAATGTGAAAGACATTCAATACATTGATGACGCCTCCGGATTGCTGGTGAAAAGTGTGAAGCCGAACTTCGCTAAACTTGGTAAACAGTATGGACCGAAGATGAAGGAAGTTTCTGCTGTGATCAACTCGATGACAAAGGACGAAATCAACACTATTGAAAAGCAAGGAACTCTTTCAAAAGGTGGATTTGATTTAGTGCTGGAAGATGTTCTCATTACGTCACAGGATATTCCCGGTTGGTCGGTGGCAAGCGAAGGTGGAGTTACCGTTGCACTTGATATTACGCTAACAGATGAATTAAAACGCGAAGGTCTTGCCCGCGATTTTGTGAACCGTGTTCAGAACATGCGCAAAGACATGGGTCTTGAAGTACTGGACAAAATTGGAATTGCAGTGGAAAAAGATGGCGAATGGGTCACATCTTCGCTAACTGAATTTAAAGATTACATTTGTTCCGAAACCCAGGCGTTGAATTTGGAGTTTAAGGAGAAACTGGATGGAGCAACCGAAGTGGAACTCGATGAGTTCAAGGTGGTGGTTCGAATTAATAAAGCTTAAAAAGACTCAATGAAAGTTTATAAATATTTTTTGATTGCATTGATAGTTATTGTGGTCGATCAGACCAGTAAGTTGCTCGTGCATCACAACATGTATCTGCATGAAGAAATCAATGTGATCGGTGAATGGTTTCGGTTGCATTATCTGTTGAATCCGGGGATGGCTTTTGGTATTCGGTGGGAAAGTGAGTTTGGTAAACTTGCGTTGACTGTTTTTAGAATTGCCGCGATGTTTGGGATCGCCTATTATTTGTATAAGTCTGCGGTGAAAGGCCTTCACAACGGATTCTTGATTTGTCTTGCGCTAATTTTGGGTGGGGCCATTGGTAATGTCATCGATAGTACGTTTTATGGCGTGCTGTTGAACAACGCACCTCCTGAATCACCCACTCAATGGTTTCATGGGCAGGTGATCGATATGTTGTACTTCCCGATTTTTCACATCAACATTCCTGAATGGTTCCCGATTTATCCGGGTGAGTACTTCGAGTTTTTTAGCCCCGTATTTAATCTGGCTGATTCCTCTATTTTTCTTGGCGTGGTCTCCATTCTGATCTGGCAGAGGAGATTTTTCCCGCACCACGAAATAGATGCAGAGCCTCAATCGCCCGCAAGCGAAGATCAAACATCAACGCTGAATAGCCAGACGGTGGTTGAGCCAACCGCTCAATCCTCGTCTGAAGAATCTACTTCTTCCCTATAAGTTATGGCTGAGAACCTGATCATTGCAGATTCGCAGAGCAAGGCTGAAAAGTATTCTGTGCTTGTTCCTCAAATCGAAGCGTTGGTTTCCGGTGAAAAAGATCTGGTAGCAAATCTTTCAAATATTGCGGCAGCCTTGAAGCAAACGTTTAATTTCTTTTGGGTAGGATTTTACCTGGTAAAAGAAAATGAATTGGTACTTGGCCCGTTTCAAGGGCCGATAGCGTGCACGCGAATCGGATTTGGCAAAGGTGTATGCGGTGCTTCCTGGAAAGAGCAAAAAACTATTTTGGTTCCAAACGTTGACGAATTTCCCGGACACATTGCGTGTAGTTCTGATTCGAAATCAGAAATTGTTTTGCCTGCATTTAAAAACGAAAAAGTATTTCTGGTGCTTGACGTTGACAGCGATAGGTTAAATGATTTTGATGCCACCGATGCCCAGTACCTGGAGCAACTCATGAAGGTAATTGAAGGCATTATCTAAAAAGCCAAGTTAATGGCTTCTCAAGAATTTTATAAGCAGCGCGCCATTCAATTTCAGGAAGAGGCCAACCAGCTGAGCAAGGTGATTGGTAAATACTCGATTGGCCGGCTATTGGTAGCGGCAATAATCATTGTCTTAATTTATTTCGGGTTTGCCGAGCCTTTCTATTTCTCTGGAGCTCCCTTGTTACTATTTCTTTTTGTGTATCTCGTTCAAAGTCAGGTAAAGCTTGAAAGAGAAAGAGAGCTGGTTCTTTATAAAGTAAAACTGAATCAAGCAGAAACCGCAGCATGTAATTATGATTTTAAAAGTTTTCCGGGAGGTAAGCGATTTATAGACCCTCATCATCCTTATAGTTATGATTTAGACGTGTTTGGAGAAGGATCGTTATTTCAGTACCTAAATCGTTGTGCCACACGTTTGGGAGAAAATAAACTCGCAGAGGATTTAACAAAATTGAAATACGATAAGCACTCAATTCAGTTAAGGCAAGAAGCGATTCGCGAACTGGGATCCAGGATTGATTTCAGACAACAGTGTTGGGCTATCGGTAAACAAATTCATGACAAAGATTTTGATTTGGCGTTGCTTTGGTTTTGGCTGAAACAACCAGCCATCGTTCATGGAAATAAGCTATTGCTGATTCTTCGATGGGTGTTGCCTTCGGTAACTCTGTTGTCGCTCGTATTGATGATGTTCATTTCTGGCTTACAGGGAATATTCATCTCCTTATTTTTGCTTCAGCTCGGTTTATGCAGTAGATACAATAAGTCCATTACGAAATTGCAAAACGAGCTCTCTATTTTTCGAATCATTCTTGAAAATTATTCCCGGGTTTTTAAGTTGATGAAGGAGGAATCGTTTCATTCTTCTTTCTTAAAACAACATCATGAGATTGCGTGTGACGCTACAGGGCATGTAAAAAAAGTTTCCTCCCTCATCAATGCTATTGAATCTCGAATGAATTTAATCGCGCGGGTTTTTGGCAACGGAATTTTTATGTATGACCTTCATTCGGTGAACAACCTCGAAGAATGGAAGCTTGAACATGCAAACGCGCTGCCACGATGGATCGAGTCGCTCAGCGAATGGGACTCACTTCTCTCTTTTGCTACGCTTCATTATAATCATCCGCATTATGCATTTGCTGATATTACAGAAAGTCTTTCGATCACCGGAAAAGATGTTGGTCATCCTTTAATCGATGAGAAAATACGGGTCACTAATAGTTTTGAGTTGGGTAATCCTTCCAAGGTCATGCTCATCACCGGAGCAAACATGGCGGGCAAGAGCACTTTCTTACGAACCGTTGGAGTAAATTATTTGCTGGCTTCCAATGGCGCCCCGGTATGTGCTGTGAGCTGGAGCAGCCCTTGTGTGGAATTGCGAACCGGCATGCGCACATCTGATTCACTACAAGAGCACCAATCTTATTTTTTTGCAGAACTCAATAGGCTTCAGTCCATTATTGAAGATCTGCGACAAGGCAAGCCTATCATCATTCTCCTCGATGAGATTTTGAAAGGTACCAATTCAACTGATAAGCAAACAGGATCGCGTGAGCTGATCAAGCAATTAATTCAGCAGCGAGCTCTTGTATTGTTGGCAACACACGACATCGCCCTGGGTGATATGGAGCATCAATATCCGGGTCAAATTATCAATACATGTTTTGAAGGAAAGATCGAAGAGGATGAACTGACCTTCGACTACAAACTTCACACGGGACTTGCGCAAAAGGCCAATGCTACATTTCTCATGCGGAAGATGGGAATTATCCCACTACAGGAATAACCGTTTTTTATCCACTTCAATTTTATTACCTTCGGTAGAATAAATAAAATACCGATGCAAACTTCTATTTCCCGCAGAAAATGGTTTAAATCAACGGCTGCTTTCACAGCAGG
>CAZNCO010000212.1:0-7423 GCA_964571345.1 uncultured Ohtaekwangia sp. | reverse complement strand
GCTATATACGACTTCCATCTCACCTTAAACAAAATATGATCAACAGCTGAAATTCAACTACAAGAAAGGTACCGAAGCTGTTTGGGCTGGCGAAGGAAATGTAAACACAAACGGTGCCACTACAACTCCTATCGTAAATGCAGTAACATTTGCATACAATGATTTGGATGAATGGCACCAAGTGGCCACAGGTCAAAAATCGGGATACATTTACAGTCGAAATACAAATCCGACAGTTGCATCATTGGAAGAAAAGCTACGTGTGTTAGAAGGGGCCGAAGCAGCTACATCCTTTTCAACAGGCATGGCTGCAATCAGCAACTGCCTCTTTGCATTGCTAACAGCAGGAAAAAGAGTAGTATCGCTGAAAGATACATACGGTGGAACAAGTAAAATATTTCTTGACTTTCTTCCTAACTATAAAGTTGACGTTACGCTATGCGACACAACCGATCATGAATCCATCGAAAGAGAAGTTGCAAAAGGTTGCGATGTACTCTATCTCGAAACGCCTACAAATCCTACATTGAAGCTTGTAGATATAAAGAGGTTGACCGCTGCAGCAAAAAAAGTTGGTGCTATTACAATTGTTGACAACACCTTTGCCACTCCAATCAATCAAAATCCATTAGCACTTGGTGCAGATTTGGTAGTTCACAGCGCTACCAAATTTTTGTGCGGGCATTCCGATGCCATGGGTGGGCTTCTTGCCGGGAAAGAAGAACTTGTGAAAAAGGTATATCATTTCAGAGAAATCAACGGAGCAAGTTTGCAAGCTGATCCCGCGTACATGATCGCGCGCGGCATGAAAACTTTGGAGCTTCGTGTCGAGCGTCAGAACGCATCGGCTTTACAAATTGCAAATTATTTAAAAAGTCATGCTAAAATTAAAGACGTTTTTTACCCGGGGCTTGAAAGTCATCCCGGGCACAGCATAGCAAAGGCTCAGATGCGTGGATTTGGTGGAATGATGAGTTTCTCTTTGAATGGTGGCTGGGAGCTCGTCAAAAAATTCCTGCCCGAGTTAAAACTTGTTCATCTCGGAGCCAGCCTTGGCTCAGTGAGCACACTAGCGGGACCACCCCGCACGACAAGTCACGTAGAATTAACAGAGCAGCAGCGAAGCTTGCTTGGAATTCCTGAGAGCCTAATTCGTTATTCTGTCGGTATTGAAAACGTAGACGATCTATTGAATGATCTTGAAAATGCCTTGCAAAAAATCTGATTATCAGTTGAATATTTATTCTTTAAACTGGCAGGTGCGCTTAATCAGCTCCTCTAATTCGTTTGATTCTAAGTCTATTCTTTTGTCATCCCATTTAAAATAACTTGCCATTGCCGACAACAGTGGTTTCTTTAAGGTGTTTAATTTTGGAAGATCGAAGTAGAGTAAGCCTGTTCTTCGTACAAAAAAGTCGGAAGCCTTACGAACCATCTCATGATGGATAGCAAACCAAAGTTCTGCCAACGCAAGGTCAATCTCCGGATCTGACTTCGGAGCTTTCAAAGCATATTCAAGAATATCGGTTGCCTGCGCGCCATAAAGATGAACAAGATAATTTGCATCGTCACCTTTTAATCCAAACAACTCGATCGAGCCAGAAATCTGTTGTCTGTATTTCTGAACGTCTGTACCAGACAAAAGCTTGCCGCCAGCAAGTAGTATGGTTTCTGTATGACAAGGCTTTAATTTTCTTTCTTCGAATTTATTTTCGACTATCAAGTCAACCACGCGTTCGGCCATTTTGCGATAACCGGTGAGCTTCCCTCCGGCTATAGACACCAAACCTGACTCTGATTCGAAAATCTCATCTTTACGAGAAAGTTCGGACGCAGATTTTCCTTCCTCATGAATCAAAGGCCGAAGACCCGCCCAGCTGGACTCTACATCCGCTAACATTAAATGAACAGATGGGAAAGCTTCATTCACGGCATTCAGTAAATAACGAGTATCTTCTTTGGTTGCAAATACATTTTCCTTGCTGCCGGAGTAGTCAGTATCGGTTGTGCCTATGTATGTAATCCGCCCTCTGGGAATTGCAAAAATCATTCTACCATCGGGTACATCAAAATAAATAGCTTGCCTTACGGGAAGACGATGGTATGGGACAACAATATGAACGCCTTTTGTAAGATGAAGGTGTTTGTCTTTTTTTGATTTGTTGATTTCACGCAGTTCATCCACCCACGGGCCTGCAGCATTTACGGTGACCGTTGCCCTGATATTAAACTCCTCACCTAAATTCTCATCGTGCGCAACCACGCCAATCACCTTATCATTCTCATAAATAAAATTCTTTGCAGAAATGTAATTGAGTAGTATCGCTCCTTGCGCATGCGCCATCTTTGCAATTTCAATGGTAAGCCGCGCATCATCTGTGCGATATTCCGCATAGATTGCTCCTCCTTTAATATCTTCTTGCTTCAGCAAGGGTTCAAATTTAATGGTTTGAAGTTTGGTAAGCATTCTGCGCTGATCTTCCGCCTTCACTCCTGCCAACCAATCGTAAATTTTCAATCCCACGGAAGTAAGAAAATATCCTAACCCTCGCTTTTCGTAAAGCGGCAACAACATTTTTTCGGGCACAACCAGATGAGGGGCAAGTTTGTGAACGATAGCCCTCTCACTTCCAACTTCTTTTACCAACGCAAATTCAAGCTGCTTTAAATAGCGAAGACCACCATGAATCAGTTTGGTAGAGCGACTGCTCGTACCAAAGGCAAAATCATTTCTCTCGATTAGCGCTGTCTTTAATCCCCGCGAGGCCGCGTCAAGCGCAATACCTGCACCGGTAATACCACCACCGATAACCAATACATCAAAGGTTTCAGTTCGAAGTTGATTAGCCAATAAGTCACGGTGAAGTGAAGAGAAATTCATAATAAAAACATTTTTTTGTTAAAATGAAGGATTAATCCAACCAACCCATTGTCCTCTGCACTGCTTTCTTCCAGCCAGCATAAAGATGAGTACGGGTTTTGTCATCCATAGATGAAGTAAATTGTTTTTGTACTTTCCGATTTTTCACGATGTCGTTTTTCTTCCAAACACCCACATGAATCCCGGCAAGGTAGGCGGCACCCAATGCAGTTGATTCAATTACTTCTGGGCGCTCCACCGTAGTGCCGAGAATATCTGCCTGAAATTGCATAAGAATATTATTCGCGCACGCCCCTCCGTCCACTTTCAACGCAGAAAGTGCGACACCGGAATCCTCCTGCATTGCTTCAAGAATATCTTTGGTTTGGTAGGCGAGTGACTCCAGCGTGGCTTTGATGATGTGATCTTTACCTGTATCACGGGTAAGGCCAAAGATCGCACCACGTGCATACATATCCCAATAAGGTGCGCCCAGACCAGCGAAAGCTGGAACAACATATACATCGTTTGAGCCCAACGCTTTGGCTGCAAAATACTCTGAGTCTTTCGATTGATCGATCAAATGTAAACTATCGCGAAGCCATTGTACTGCTGCTCCTGCAATGAACACGCTGCCTTCGAGTGCATATTCAACCTTATTATCCAAACCCCACGCAATAGTCGTGATCAAACCGTTCTTTGAATGTTGAATTTTAGTTCCGGTGTTCATCAACATAAAACATCCTGTACCATACGTATTTTTCGCCATGCCTGGATCAAAGCACGCTTGTCCAAACAAAGCTGCTTGTTGATCACCTGCAACGCCTGCAATAGGTATGGTAACATCATTCAAATTCCAATCACCAAAATGTTAAGACGAAGTTTTTACTTCCGGCAAAATTGATTTCGGCACACCGATTTCATCCAAAAGCTTTTCATCCCACTGCAGTGTTTGAATATTGAACAACATCGTGCGCGATGCATTTGAATAATCAGTCGCATGCACTTTTCCATTCGTCAATTTCCACATCAACCACGTATCGATCGTACCAAAGGCCAGGTCTCCTTTCTCTGCAAGCGCTCGGGCATCCTTCACGTTGTCGAGAATCCATTTGATCTTCGTTGCTGAAAAGTAAGAATCGATAACCAAGCCAGTATTTTGATGAACGTAATCACTCAACCCTTTTGACTTCAGTTCTTCACAGATCGCAGCAGTGCGTTTGTCCTGCCAAACCAAGGCATTGTGAATAGGCTGTCCTGTCTTCCGATTCCAGATAACGGTCGTCTCACGTTGGTTAGTGATGCCGATTGCCTTGATAGAAGATGGCTCAACTTTATTGTCGGCAATTACTTTTTGCAACACGGCCAATTGGGTGTTCCAGATTTCACTCGCATCATGTTCAACCCAACCGGATTGAGGAAATATCTGAGTAAACTCCTGCTGTGCAATGCCAGCGATAGAACCGGTTTGATCAAACAAAACCGCGCGTGAGCTGGTGGTGCCTTGATCGAGAGCGATGATGTATCTAGACATAAATTAAAATTTTGATACTGGATTCTGGATACTCAATGTTTGAAAATCCGTTATAAAGTATCGTGTATCCTTTTAAAACAATGCTTTATAAATAAATGCGCCCAAAATTCCCCCAATGATCGGACCTACTACAGGAATCCATGCGTAGCCCCAATCGGAACTTCCTTTTCCATGAATAGGCAAAACAAAGTGAGCAATACGTGGGCCCAGATCGCGTGCCGGATTGATTGCAAAACCTGTCGTGCCACCCAAACTCAAACCAATCGCAATGATGAGTAACCCCACGACCAACGGATTCAGTCCCTGGGAAAATTCATTGGCCCCAATGAAAAGCAATCCAAGTATTAGCACTGCTGTTGCAATAATCTCGCTTATCAAATTTGAAAGGGGATTTCTCACCGCAGGCGCTGTGCAAAAAACTGCAAGCTTCAGCGATTGCTCCGTTGTTATCTTCCAGTGTGGTAAATAGTGTAGCCAGACCAACACTGCCCCTGCAAAGGCTCCGGCCATTTGTGCAAAAATATAACCCGCCACCAAGTCGGCAGAAAAACTTCCATTCACTGCCATGGCAATAGTGACAGCAGGATTGAGATGGGCGCCACTGATTTTTCCCACCGCATAGATCGCCATGGTAACGGCTAACCCCCATGCGATTACTACCGTGAGCCATCCAGCATTTTCAGACTTTGTATTTTTTAAAACAACACCTGCTACAACACCTTCGCCCAACACAATAAGCAATAAAGTACCAAAGAATTCTGCGAGATAAGGATTCATATATCAATGATTTGAATTTCCAACGATCGTAATTTCTGACTTATTTTCTTCTGCTTTAATCAACAAAGTAGCGAGGGCAGCAAGCAATAGTAATACTCCTGCAAACAAAATTGCTTTCCCTGAGTCATTCCCAAGAAAATTTTTGAGTACATATCCAAACGTGATGTTCTGCAAAATCATCGGAATCACAATCATCATGTTGATGATGCCCATGTAAACACCATATCTTTCTTTGGGAATGTTTCCGACAACGAGCAAATAGGGAATTCCCATCATACTCGCCCATCCAATACCAAATCCAGTGATCGCAGGAAACAAAGCGTATTTATTTTCGATAAAAGGAAAAACGATGAAGCCAAGCGCTGCTACTATAAGGCAGGAGAAGTGAACTAATTTTGCGGATGATTTTCTCACAAACCAAACAAGAGCAAAGGCCGATAAAAAGGTGACAATGTTGTACCATCCATTCACAAGACCTGTCCAACTCACCGCCTTTTCATACGCCTCGGCATCCTGGGAAGGTGTAGTTTTCCAAACTGAGAGCGCTATACTTTTCGATGCATTCTGCCAATAGCAGAACAACGCATACCATTGAAATAAATACACTAATGCAAGTTGCCACATTACCCTTGGCATGCGTGCAATTGCATCTGGAATTTCTTTAAATGGCGCTAGCAAACTGAAAGGTTCTTTCTTCATGTGGTCCAGCTCCTCTCGCGTGGGGGGTATTTCAGGCGTGGTTCGCATACTCCACCAGATAGTAGCAATTGAGCAAACCGATCCTAAAAAGAAAGAGGCAAACACCCAATTTGGAATCGCACCTGTTTTGCCAACTACGATGATCGGGAATATGAAAAGAGAAACATTAGCGAGTGTCTGACCAAGACCGGTAAAAAAGCTTTGCGTTTGAAAACCTGTAGCCCTTTGCTTGTCATTCAACTTGTCAGCAATGAAGGCCCGGTATGGTTCCATAGCTGTGTTATTACCAACATCTAAAATCCAAAGCAGCCCAGCGGCCATCCACAATGCACTGCTGAAGGGAAAAAAGAACAAGCAGATACTGCACAGCATTGCACCTAGAAAAAAGTAAGGCTTACGTCTGCCAAACTTGGGGTGCCAGGTCTTATCACTCAGTGCACCAATTAACGGTTGAATAACCAAGCCCGTTACTGGCCCAGCTAAATTCAACAGCGGGATTTCATCAGGACTTGCACCCAAAAAGTCATAGATCGGATTGACTGCACTTTGTTGAAGACCGAAACTATATTGAATGCCAAAGAATCCGACATTCATGTTAATAATTTGAGAGAAACTAAGGTGAGGTTTTATCATCAATAAATAAAAAAGGCAAGTGGATACTTGCCTTAATATAGATAAAAGTAATTTGAATTTCTCTGATCTCTTATTTTTTTCTGGTCCTGATTTTAGTGAGAATAAATTCTCCAACTTTTCGTCCTTGCACCTTTCCTTCTTCACAAGCTGGAATGTAATGAATACCTCCGTAGTTTCTACTCACTGCTGCTTCTTCCGCTGCAAGAGTAAATGACTTAAAGCTGCGAGCCGTCATTCCAAACTCCACTTCCGTTGAGTCTGTGAAGGCGTAATTATCCCCGAAAAGCCCTGTCAATGCAACAGCTGCGGCTGCCGAAATTACGCTATGCCCGCTTGTGTGTTCCGGGAAAGGTGGCGTTTGCAACATGGGGATCCAGTTCTCATCAATGTATTGATTGATATAAGTTTCCGGTCTCACAAGTTTGCTTCTGTATTTTTCATCCCAACAACTGATAAAGCCGTCAATCAATGACAATGACACTCTCACATAAGCTTCTGCAGTCTTTACCATATCTGCCTTGGTTTGTGTACAAACAACACGCGTGATATTCATCCAATGGCCGCCCGGAGAAATTTTCTTAGTAGCAAACATTACATGGCCTTTTACATTCATCACAAATGGATTGCAGTCCCAGAAACTTGCAATCGCGCGTTGCTCCTCGGTAAGGTTTTTTCCTGTCTCATAAACCTGCAACGCGTCCTTATAAAACTGGCTATTTTTATCTATTGAAAAAGGTGTTGGCGGATTGGGCTTAAACTGCGCGGCAGAGTCAATCACAACAGTCCTGATCTTATTCCAATGTTGTTCAACTGCATCCATATAAGCCGGTGATGTGGGTTTCCAGCTAGCCGGGCTACTTTCAATAGAATCCTTTGGAAAAGTTCGCTACTGCTTATAATTGTCTTTAAAAGGCCAATCA
>CAZNCO010000211.1:0-7451 GCA_964571345.1 uncultured Ohtaekwangia sp. | reverse complement strand
GTATTATGAGACAGACCGCGACAAGTCTCCGTGGCCCAAAACGGACGCGGAGGTAAATGATATTTGGAGAAAAGATGTGAAGAACCAAGCATTGAGCTTGAAGCTCACAGGAAAAAAGCCTGAGGAGATTAAAGACATCTTGAAGAAGCGGTACGAGCGTTTTGCTAAATCTGTGAGTCAATTCAATTCCGAAGATGTCTTTAGCGTGTACATGAATAGCATTACCGAAGCGTATGATCCACATACCAATTATCTTTCTCCGAAGGCAACTGATTTATTTAAACAAAGCATGAGCCTTTCTCTTGAAGGGATAGGAGCCTCATTGCAGATCGAAAATGATTATACCAAAGTAGCCAGAATTTTGCCTGGTGGCGATGCTGAGAAATCGGGCAAACTTCATGTAAACGATTTAATCATCGGAGTTGCGCAAGGTGTTGATGGGGAAATGGTGGATGTAGTGGGGTGGCGAATTGATGATGTGGTGAAACTAATTAAGGGGCCAAAAGGAACCACGGTTCGTTTGTCGATATTACCAGCCGCTACAGGTGTAAATGGACCATCGCAGGAAATTAAATTAGTGCGGGATAAGATTAAACTGGAAGATCAAGCAGCGAAGAAAAGCCTAATCAAGTATAACGCGAATGGCAAGGAAGTGAAACTGGGAGTGATTAATCTTCCCGGATTTTATATGGACTTCGAAGCATATCAGAAGGGAGATCCTGATTACCGAAGCACAACCCGTGATGTTCGTAAGCTGATTCAAGAATTGAAAACGGAAGGTATTGATGGCCTTGTGATGGATTTGCGAAACAATGGAGGTGGGTCATTGACAGAAGCGATTGACTTGACTGGTCTTTTTATTAAAGACGGACCGGTTGTACAAGTGCGGTCGTCAAACAATCAGGTTCAGGTAGGCGCAGACGATGATAAGGCAGTTGTTTATTCAGGCCCACTGGTTGTACTTACCAATCGATTTAGTGCTTCGGCATCCGAAATTTTTGCGGGAGCCATTCAGGACTACAAGAGAGGAATAATTGCTGGAGAGTCAACGTACGGAAAAGGTACGGTGCAGCGTGTTCAGGATTTAAGCCAGGTTCTGAATGAAAAGAAGGCGCCTGTTGGAGAATTGAAGTATACATTTCAAAAATTCTATCGCGTGAGCGGAAGCAGTACCCAGCACAAAGGAGTGGAGCCCGATATAAAACTTCCTACAGCTTTAGATCCTGAGCAATATGGCGAGAGCGCAAACTTAAGTGCCCTTCCCTGGGATGTAATTAATGCCGTATCCTTTCAAAAAACATCAGATATTAACGACAAGACTATCGCAGGATTGAACAAAGCATATCTGGAAAGAACCAAGCATGATATAGGTTTGAGGAATTATATTCAGGAGACTGCCGAGTTAAGAAAGAATCTGCATGAGACAAAAATTTCCTTAAATGAAGCGAAGCGAAAGAAAGAGCTGGAAGAGGCTGAAAAGAAAAAGGCTGCAGCCAAGCTGGACACCAAGCTTACCAATAAAGAGGGCATCTCTAAAGATGAACTACTTGATTTGAAAGATGAATATCTCCGCGAAGGATTGCTCATTCTGTCTGATCTCGTGTTGAAACGAGTTGGATAAATCGTAAGTTATTTGGTAACTGCGATCGGAGCGCCAAGGCAACTATCCGGAATTCCGAACGCATTCACCAAGGGTACTGCGTGTTGCCGGATATCCCAGCATAATTGATTTACAAGCTTTCTGATTGCTTTTGTTTTTAGAGGTTCCATGTAGCCGCTTTCCAAATACCAGGCTTTGTTATTTTCAATTTGTGTTAATGCAAAGAGTTGGCAAAGCTCTGTGAGATTTGATTTTAATTTTAAGTTGTCGGTCCTCTCAACCTGGTTGATAAACTGTTCTAATATTACCCTTTCGATATGTGCGAAACCAACCTGGATAAGATGATGCTGACTTACGTTAAATGCGTCAAACGAATCCATGCCTTCGCTGATAAGCCGCTTTAATCTTTTGGCAGAAGAGGTTAAAATGTTCTTTTCGCGGTACTCAAAAGCGTTTTTGTAAAATTCAAAATCGAGCAGATGGTCTTGATCTGTATTACGCGTAACAAATGGGTTCTTTTCAGTGATTGAAGTCGCTGCCTGGTCTGCCAGGTAATTTACCATTCCGAATAAATTCATGTGACTGAATTCCTGTTTGAAGTCACTCAACCTGCTTTTTGCAACCAACTGCATCAGAACCGTATTGTCACCTTCGAATGTTGTGAAAATATCCGAGTCATTTTTCAATATACCGATTCTGTTTTCTGATAAATAACCTTTTCCACCACATGCCTCTCTGCATTCCTGAAGAGTGTGTGTAGTATTCCAGGTGCTGAATGCCTTCAACCCTGCTGCCAACGCTTCAATTTCCTGCATATCTTTCTCAGATCGCGCTAAGAAACGCTCGGTTAAATATTGCAATGAGAAATGAAGTGCATAGGCATTTGCCAGCAAGGGCATCAGCCTTCTTTGGTGGGTGCGATAGTTTAGGATGGGAACCTCTGATGTTCCCTCTGGACCAAATTGTTTACGCTGATCGCTGTATCGGATGGCAATGGTGAGCCCAGATTTCGCGGCACTTAATGCCGCTCGAGGAATTCCGATTCTTCCCCCCACTAACGTGCCGAGCATCGTGAAGAATCTCCTGTTATCGCTGGAAATAGGGCTTTCAAATTGACCCTTTTCATTCACCGAAGCAAAGCGATCTAACATGTTCTCTTTTGGAATGACAACGTTGTCAAAATAGATCACTCCGTTGTCAACTCCATTTAAACCTAGTTTTCTTCCGCAGTCTTTAATGGTTACGCCTTGCTCTAATGCTCCGATCTTGTTTCTGATTGGAACCACAAAAGCAGTTACACCATAATCTTTTCCATCGATTATCAGTTTTGCGAATACGGTAGCCATTTGTCCATGCAAAGCAGCATTGCCAATGTATTCTTTGCGTGCTTGTTCATGTGGAGTATGAATAACAAATGTCTTGTGTTGATGATTGTACGTTGCAGTTGTTTCAATACCTCGAACATTTGAACCATGCCCCGTTTCTGTCATAGCAAAACAGCCTGGTAATTCTAAGGTGCCGATGCTTTTAAGGTATTTTTTGTGATGCTTTTCGGTCCCGAGAAAATAAACGCTCATTCCCCACAGCCCAAATTGGACTCCAAATTTTACCACTAGGCTTAAATCATGGTAACTCAGTGTTTCCATGATTGCAAAATATGATCGCATATCACCCCGTCCACCAAACTCTTTTGGATATGCAATGTTGCCGAAACCTTGCCGCGCGAGAAGTTCACACCACTCAAAAACCTTTTGGCGGTATTCGTTTAAATTGTCAGTTTCTAGGTACGCAAACGATGGGTCAGTCAGTATTGTCTTGACTTTGCGAATAATTTCTAAGTTTTGCCCATCTAGTAAATCACTCAAGGCACTAACATAAATTTCACTGTCAGTTGCCTGTTCTTGTGTTATTGTTTTTCTCCTTTCTGGAAAAAAGGAATACACAGATTCATGACTGATGATTCCAATGGATTCTTCTAGCTGGGTGAAAGATGATCTTAAACCTGAAAATGAAAAGGAATCTTTGTTGGTGTGTTTTTTTACAAGCTCGGCACCAACATCAAAGAGATGCGGTTTTTCCTGGTGGTCAATTGCTTGTCGGATTTCTTCCAGCCAGCTTTTGAGTTCTTGAGATGATGGGCTGGCCTCAGGGTTTAGCTTTGAATTCAAAAAAACTTTTTCGCTTGTCGAGAGCCATCTTTGCTCATTGATAAAATCTTTGACAACCTTAATCTCGCTTGGTGTGAGCACTGAGTCAGACCAAATCAGATAATAGATGGGTACAAATACAAAAAGTTCCGGATTTGATTTAAATTCTGCGGAAGCAATCATGATGGGTGGATTAGTTTAAAGATTCAGCTCTTTTTCAATCAAAGCTATTTTTGAATCCAACTCTTTAGACTTGCTTGTGAAATTTTCTTTTGAATCGAGATGTGTTTTTACGCTTACATAAAACTTTATTTTTGGTTCTGTGCCAGAGGGGCGAACAGAAATCTTACTTCCTTTGTCAGTATAAAACTGGAGCACATCTGACTTTGGGAAAGACAATACTTTTGTCGTGTTTGATATCAGATCTTTTTCCTCACTTTTCTTGTAGTCGAGTAGACGAGTGATTTTTTCTCCAGCGAAAGTATCAGGTGGAGTGTTTCTGAATCTTTCCATCATTGCCTTGATTTGAATCTCCCCATCGGCACCCGTTCGCACTAAGTTGATCAAGCTCTCTTTATAAAATCCAGACTCCAGATACATTTGGAGCAGCCAATCATACAAGCTTTTTCGTTCATCTTTAGCGGTTGCCGCCATCGCAGCAAAGAAAGCACATGCACTTACCGCATCTTTGTCTCTCACAAAATCACCAACCATGTATCCATAACTTTCTTCACCGGCCGCGATGAATTTCTTTTTTCCGTCAAGACTTTCCATTAACTCTGCGATGTACTTAAAGCCCGTTAACGTGTTATAACACTCCACGCCAAACCTTGCGGCCATATCATCGATTAACTCTGTAGTTACAATTGTTTTGGCGATGTAAGAGTTTTTCTTTGACGTGAGATTTTTAAGAATGAACCACATCATCAACGCGAATGCCTGGTTGCCATTCAGTAAAAAGAAATTACCATTCGCATCTTTTATGCCCATTCCAACTCTATCCGTGTCAGGGTCGGTGGCCATGATCAATTCAGCATTGATTTCTTTTGCTTTTTTCAAAGCCATCTCCATCGCTGACTGTTCTTCTGGGTTCGGTGATTTGACAGTCGGGAAATTTCCATCAGGAATTCTTTGTTCTTCAACAATGGTCAGGTTCTCAAACCCCAGCCGTTTAAGGCATTCAGGCACCATTGTGATTCCTGCACCGTGCAGGCTCGAATACACCAACGAAATTTTACTTTGCTTCTGGATGCTATCTTGTTTCGGAATTCGCTTGATGACTTCGTTATAATAAGCATCTTCAATTTCGGGTCCGATGATATTAATTTTTGATGGGTCTGCTTTGAAACGGATCTGATCGAAACTTGAAATGGCATTTACTTCAGCAATCACATTTTTATCATGAGGGGGCACTAATTGGGCGCCATCGTTCCAATATGCTTTGAAGCCATTGTATTCTTTGGGATTGTGAGAGGCGGTGATCACCACACCTGATTGGCATTTCAAATAGCGAATGGCAAACGAAAGGAGCGGAGTAGGTCGTAACTCTTTAAAAATATAAACAGTGATTCCGTTGGAAGAAAAAACATTTGCCACAATTTCTGCAAAGTACTTGCTGTTGTTTCGGCTATCATACGCAATGGCTACTTTCACTTCCTTGCCGGAAAAGCTTTTCTTTAAATAGTTGGCCAAACCTTGTGTAGCAGCTCCAACCGTATATTGATTCATGCAGTTTGCACCCACACCCATCAGGCCTCGCAGTCCACCTGTGCCAAATTCCAGATCTTTGTAAAAACTATCGATCAATAATTTTGAATCAGGGTTGGTTAATAATTTTTTAACTTCCTCTTTTGTTGATGAGTCGATGTTGCTGTTAAGCCAATGGTTTGCCTTGGCGGTTGCCTTTTCTAATAGTGACATTATTAAACTTGATTTTTTTGACTTATAGATTTCCTCTAAGCTCTTGTTCGTGTTCAATAGCCTCAAACAAAGCTTTGAAATTTCCTTTGCCGAAAGATTTTGCCCCGTTCCTTTCGATGATTTCAAAAAACAACGTAGGGCGATCCTGCACAGGCTTGGAAAAAATCTGAAGTAAATACCCTTCTTCATCACGGTCGATGAGGATATTTAATTTTTGCAGTTCCTTCCAATCTTCGTTGATGTGGCCTACCCGTTCTTTCACGTCTGCATAATAAACATCAGGCACGTGCAAAAATTCAACACCTCTTTCGCGGAGCGCGCTTACCGTGTGAATGATGTCGTCAGTTGCAATGGCGATGTGTTGCACGCCAGCGCCTTTATAAAAATCGAGATATTCTTCTATCTGCGATTTCTTTTTTCCACTGGCAGGCTCATTTATTGGAAATTTAATGTATCCATTTCCGTTTGAAACAACCTTGCTCATTAAAGCACTGTATTCAGTGGAAATATCTTTGTCATCAAACGTGATCAGGAGTTTGAACCCCATTACGTCTTCATAAAATTTCACCCATTTGTTCATTTGGCCTAATTCAACATTGCCCACACAGTGATCCACGTGTTTCAACCCGATCGGAGTAACCTTTAGGTTATTTGTTACTTCTTTGTATCCCGGAAGAAAAGCTCCTTTATAATTTTTCCTTTCCACGAAAGTGTGCAATGTATCTCCATAAGTTTTGATCGAAGCAACTATTACTTCCCCAAATTGATCCTTCAGTTTTTTCGGCTCATGCGCAATTTCAGCACCCCGCATCACCGTTTCCTGGAATGACTTGGTGGCATCGTCTACCCACAATGCCAAAACTTTTACGCCATCGCCATGCTTTTGCACGTGATTGTTTATTTCGGAATCAGGTTGAAGCGAAGTGGTGAGAACAAAACGGATTTTATTTTGCTGTAATACATACGAAGCGCGGTCACGCACTCCGGTTTCTGGGCCGGCATATGCTATCAATTCAAAACCAAAGCAATGCTGATAATAGAGAGACGCTTGTTTAGCATTTCCAACATAGAATTCGATATGGTCTGTGCCGTTGATGGGCAAGAAATCGGTGGCCATGATTTTTGTGTTTTGGAGGTAAATTTAGTTAAATCCAAATTTTAAATTTTTAAAATCAATCGCATTTCAATAATCTTGGAGAAAAATAACCAATATGGATACCGCAGCTCTTGATAAAGCCCTGCAACAAATTGCAATCAAGCGAAATGAACTAAAGAAAATCGACTATAATAACCCCAAATACGATGATTTGGAAGAGGAATTACATGATCTGGAAGATGCTGTTCATGTGAAATATGGAGAGTATCTAGAAGAGGCGCTGCAAGAAGTGCACGACAAGCTTTGTCCTGATACTGATGTTTTATTTCCGATAGCTTACCTGGCTAAAACTTATGCCATCAGCGCCAAAAATGAATTTACTGTTGCTCAAACAGAGGGCGTATATGTGGAAGTAGACAGCATGCCTGGCAAAGATACCAAGTTGGTGATCGTACCTAATCCAGTTAGGATTATCCTTAATACAAAAGATAAACAGGAAGTGGTTTGGAGTGCGAAGTAAGTGCCTGACATTTTTCTCTGAGCATGAAAGTAATTATCACAGGCGCCTCCGGAATGGTTGGAAAGGGAGTATTGCTCGAATGTCTTGATCATCCAAGGGTTGAGCAGGCTTTGGCAATCGTCAGGTCGCCTCTCAATATTCAACATCCCAAACTGCGAGAATTAATCC
>CAZNCO010000210.1:0-7472 GCA_964571345.1 uncultured Ohtaekwangia sp. | reverse complement strand
TGGCCACAGCGCCTAAGAAGGCAACACCGTGACTGATGCTGTTGGCAATCTCTTCACCTAGTGTTTGAAAGCGTTCTTCTTTATTTTTCTTTCCCATCGCATCAAGGCTTGCCGAGAATATAACGTAGCTCTCGGTCATAGTCGCCACGAATATCTTCGGGCAATTTAATCAATGCGCTTTCAATCTTTTTGATTTGTTGCTGATAGAGATTAAAAAGAACTGTTCCTGCCGCCAACATAATTTTAGCCTGCTTCATTTTAGTACAGAAATGAATTCTAATCTCTAATTCCGTTTGCTTGTTCCCTGAATACTTGATTTGCCTGTTTGCAAAACGAAGTACTTTGCGCAAAGATTTTTTGATCAGATATGAATTGCCAGCAGGCACGGTTTTAAAGAGCTCATCCATTTCTTCTTTTACATTTGCTGCAAATGTCTTTTCATTATGCGCTTCGAAGAGCAGATAGTTGAGTAATTCTTTGTTTTCTTTTTTATATCGGGCGAGCCGTAGACAAAGCTCCCGCAATTGGTCGTCATTGCAGCTTTGTAATTCTTTTTTAATTTCCTGAACAGTGGCAGTGGTCATCAAAAATCCAAATTTTAAGTTGGGAAATTACGAATTAAAGTATGCATCTCGTGGATTGCGGAGT
Organism: uncultured Ohtaekwangia sp.; assembly: GCA_964571345.1. Classification (GTDB taxonomy): domain Bacteria; phylum Bacteroidota; class Bacteroidia; order Cytophagales; family Cyclobacteriaceae; genus ELB16-189. The sequence continues at coordinate 6,824 of CAZNCO010000210.1, read as the reverse complement.
GTATTAGGACTACCCAAAAGTAATGGCGCTGTGGCATAGCAGTTTGAAACGGCTGGTGTGTCCATCGAGCATACCGCACCCAACAGGCATTCAATTCCGTTCGATGTGGCATTCGTGTAGCTTTGGTGTGACTTTCAATGCGCGTTCGATAAACCCCGTTTTTTGGCATACTTGAAATCTGCCCTGCTGATAATGGTAGCCTTTGTACCAATTACTCTATTGAAGCAAATAAATAGATTGATCGATAATAATGAGAGAACAATGAAAGAACAATGATAAAATAATGAACGCCAGTCCGAAGGCAGACGAATGCGCCATGAACCAAGATCGAACCAACAATGAACCAACATCAAATGCTATATAGTAAAACTATTGCTTAAGTATTACTGATAGGTCGTTTGGTAGGGGGCAGGCGGTTTCTTCGATCAACCGTGTAGAACTGAATAAAATTCATGAAAATTTTCAAATACAGATGCGAGCAAGTCGGGCTACTTGAAATTATTCTTGCTCAGGAGATTATTGAGCTCCACTTCTCCGATAATTTTCTTAAGTTCTTCCTTCACATGAATAAGCTCAATTTTTAACTCCAATTTACGAAGCGCATCTTTCTCCAACGCCAGGCTGCTATTGAGTTCGATCATTTGATTGACCAGCTTACTTTGCAATGGTGTTGTCATGATTTGAATTAACCTGCTTTCTTGTTAGATGACTTATTTTTTTGCGATCGCCACAACAAATAAAGCATATTCAGATGTTCCCGCGCAATGGGTTTTTCCCCCAACTCCCGGGGTTTTTCCCCATGTTTCTATTAAGTCATGATTTTGTTAAAAAAACAAAGTGTTTTAAAATGATTCTAATATTTTAGTAGTGATGGAGATGGAGTGTAAATTGGTTCGCTAAGACACCTTATGATGGATTGGTGTCTAGCAAAAAACATATTCATGCCTGATTTTTATCAGGTATTCGCCAATGGAGTTTAGTCAATTTTGACGCACATGGAACGAATATTACTTTCTTTTTAACTTTTATATGACAAATGCCATTTATCTAACTACAACGGAGCCTTATTCAGGTAAGTCAGTTATTGCCCTTGGGCTTGTGAACTTACTCGCAGGCAAAACAGAAAAGATCGCCTACTTTAAGCCGGTTATTAGTACAGATCGTTCACAGAAGGACAGCCACTTGCATACCATCGCAAGTCATTTTAATTTGAATACTCCTTATGAGGACATGTTTGTTTTTACGCGTGATGAAGTGGTACGACATATCAATGCAGGAAAAGAGGCATACGTGATTGATAAAGTCATCGATCGATTCAAGCGGTTACAAGAGAAAAATGATTTTATAGTTGTAGAGGGTACTGATTTTTTAGGTGGTAGTGCCAACGTTGAGTTTAATGGTAATATATCCATTGCCAAAAATCTTGGTATACCCGCTGCAATCATCGTGAAAAGCGAAGGCAAATCTGTCGCGGAGATTGTAGATGTAGCAGTGTCTACTACCAAAAGTTTCATAGACGAAGGTGTACAAATCCTGACCGTTATTGCCAACAAAATTGATGCAGACAAAGACGAAGAGATTCGCACACAACTTAACAATGCTCTTCCGAAAGGTATAATTATAACTTCCATTCCGGTTGCCCGGGATTTAGGAAGCCCTACTATGAAGGAAATAGCCGATGCTGTTGAAGGCAAGGTATTATTTGGAGAACATTTGTTAACCAACCAGGTTGATCACTCCATTGTCGGTGCTATGCAGTTGCACAATTGCCTTACGCGCTTGCAAAAAAACACACTGATCGTTACCCCAGGCGACAGAGGTGATATAATTATTGGAGTACTTCAGGCGAACATTTCTAAAAATTATCCAAAAGTTTCTGGCCTGGTGTTAACGGGTGGGCTGGTTCCCGAACAAACCATCCTTAATCTCATTGATGGTTTGGATACCGTGGTGCCGATTGTTGCCGTGAAAACCGGAACTTTTAAAACTGTGACACGTGTGGCAAATACACAGTCGCGCATCTCTCCCGATAACAAAGAGAAGATTGCGTTGGCAATAGGTTTATTTGATAAGCATGTAGATGTAAAGGCGTTAGAGAAGAAAATTATTTCCTTTAGAACTTCCAGTATTACACCGCGCATGTTTCAATACCAGATTGTGAAGCGGGCGAAGGAACATAAAAAGCACATTGTGTTGCCGGAAGGTGATGATGATCGCATCCTACAAGCTGCCGATGCATTAGTGAAGCAGAATGTAGTTGATCTGACCATTCTCGGTAATAAGGAAACTGTTTTAGCTGCGATCAAGCGATTGAACTTGTCGCTTGATTTAGAGAATGTAAAAATTGTGAATCCTGCTACTTCTGAACGTTTTGAGGATTATGTGAAAACACTTTTTGAGCTTCGTAAAAACAAAAATGTTTCCCTTGACATGGCACGTGATCTTATGCTGGATGTGTCGTACTTTGGAACGATGATGGTATTTAAGGGAGAAGCCGATGGCATGGTTTCAGGAGCCGTTCATACTACACAGCATACCATTCGGCCCGCGTTGCAGTTTGTGAAAACTAAACCTGGAGTTTCTACCGTTTCATCTGTTTTCTTTATGTGCTTGCCGAATCGCGTTTCTGTTTTTGGAGATTGTGCAGTCAATCCTAATCCCACTTCAGAGCAATTGGCAGACATTGCTATCTCTTCAGCAGAAACGAGCAAGATGTTTGGCATCGAACCAAAGATTGCCATGTTATCTTATTCTTCAGGCACTTCGGGTGAGGGCGAGGATGTTGATAAGGTGAGGAAGGCAACGGAAATCGTTAAACAGAGAAGACCAGATTTAAAAGTTGAGGGGCCGATTCAATACGATGCAGCCGTTGATCCATCTGTTGGAAAAAAGAAAATGCCGAATTCTGAAGTGGCTGGTCAGGCAAGCGTTTTGATTTTCCCCGATCTTAATACCGGCAACAATACCTATAAGGCTGTGCAGCGCGAAACTGGTGCGCTTGCGATTGGCCCCATGCTACAAGGACTTAATAAACCGGTCAACGACTTGAGTCGCGGTTGTACGGTTGATGACGTTTTTAATACGGTTGTCATTACCGCTATTCAGGCCCAATAATTTTCTTTTCTAAAACACTATGGACGTTTTTGTTATCAACTCGGGCAGTAGCTCCCTTAAATATCAACTTATTCGCATGCCGCAGGCAGAAGTTGTTTGCACCGGTATCATTGATCGAATTGGCTTAGAAGGATCTGTGATAAAGCACAAGATATTCCCGAAAGGAATAGAGGAGAAGCGAAAAGAGAACATCGCTATAAAAGATCACGCAGCGGGATTAAATGAAGTAGTCCGGCTTTTGACGGATGCAAGTATTGGCGTGATTGCTGATCTTGATGAGATAGAAGTGGTGGGGCATCGTGTAGTTCATGGAGCGGAAAGTTTTTCGAACACAATGGTTATCACTGAGGAGGTGAAGGACAAAATTAAGAAGCTCTTTCCTCTGGCCCCGCTTCATAATCCGCCTAACTATTTGGGTATCGAGGTAGCTGAGAAAATTTTCAAAAAAGCTAAACAAGTAGCAGTGTTTGATACTGCCTTTCATCAAACCATGCCTCCGGTGGCTTACAGATACGCCATACCAAAAGAGTTTTATGATCAACATCAAATCAGAGCGTATGGTTTTCATGGAACAAGCCATAAATATGTTTCAGAAAAAGCGATCGACTATTTGAAAAAGAAAGAGTCAAAAATTATCACGATTCATCTGGGAAATGGTTGTAGTATGACAGCTGTGCGTGATGGGCAATGTGTAGATACCACGATGGGGTTTGGCCCTATGAACGGACTTATCATGGGCACCCGAACGGGGGACATCGATCAATCAGTTATTTTTCATTTGGTGAGTCAACTTGGTTTTACATTGGATTCGGTGAATACCATCCTAAATAAGAAAAGTGGCATGCTGGGGCTCACCGGTTTCAGCGACATGCGCGATGTGAAGGCAGAATATAAAAAGGGAGACCCTACTGCTGTTCTCGCGTATGAGATGTATGCTTATCACATCAAAAAATATATCGGCTCATATACAGCTGTGCTCAATGGATTGGATGCATTGGTATTTACAGCTGGAGTAGGAGAGAACGACTCGTTGACACGCATGTTGAGTACCCGCGATCTCGAGTATCTTGGCATTCACCTTGACGTAAAACGAAATGAATCAGGTGGAAAGGGTGTCTATGAAATCAATAAAATGGATTCTCCTGTTAAGATCTTAGTGGTTCCAACCAATGAGGAGCTCGAAATTGCTCGTCAATGTTTTAACCTACTCTCCTGATAATCAGTTTATAATGAGGGAACCCTTAGTTATTAAGCTAAAATATTTAGTTTAATGCTTGCGCTGATTGACTAAAAGTACATATTTAGCTAAAAATATTAGCTAATGGATCAGTTCAAACTAAAACTCCAAACTAAAAAACTTCATTCTGGTAAGTTTCAAATCAGTTTTGCGACCGAAGGTGCTGAAGGCTATTACGGATATCTACTAGCTGAACCTAAGACTGCTGTCAATGAAATTATTGAGAAGATCAGCAGGCATGTTACCGCTATGCAAAGTCGTGACCGATACTTTCAGCGTAATTTATTTTCATTTGGCAATCGCCAGGCTAATTCAGGAACGATTCTTATCTATAAAAAATAAAGGCTATGATCAAGCTAAACGAAAACATCCGTGCCATCCGGAAGAAACTGAATCTAACCCAGGACCAGTTTGCAATAAAGCTCGATATTAAGCGATCGCTGGTAGGAGCTTACGAAGAAGGACGGGCAGAGCCAAGAGCTGAATTGTTACATCGCATCGCTTCAATGGGCGGAACTACGGTAGAAGCCCTGATCAGTGTCGACTTAGCGAAGACAGAGGGAAAGACTCAGGCAAACTATCAGCGCGGAAAAGAAGTTGTGGTTGTTACGATTGATAATGATCGAAAGGAAAATATTGAATTTGTTCCTGTGAAAGCTGCTGCAGGCTATCTAAATGGTTATGCTGATACCGAATTTATCAAGGAGTTACCGCGGTTTCACCTGCCGATGCTCAAGCAAGGTACATATCGGGCCTTTGAAATTAAAGGTGACTCGATGCTTCCGTTAATGCCGGGATCAATAGTGGTGGGTGAATATGTTGAGAAATTGAACGACATAAAAAGCGGCAAGACTTATATCATCGTTACGCAAAATGAAGGAGTAGTTTACAAGCGAGTTTTCAATTACCTGGATGAAAATGGGAAGCTATTTTTAGTTTCAGATAATCGCCAATATTCCCCTTATCAGGTAGATGGAAATGACGTGATGGAGTGCTGGGCAGCGAAGGCATACATCAGCGTGCAGTTTCCGGAAGTAGAAACGAAAGCGGATGTTTCGGTGGAGCAATTGGCAAGTGTAGTGCTAGATTTGCAAAAGGAAATTATTCAGCTTAAAGGAAAAGAATCAAAGAAATAACTTAGCGGTTATCCGATCCCATAGCTCCTTTCAAAATTGTGAAAGGAGCGCGGGTGAGGAGTATTTCGTTAATTAAATTCAAATCATAAATAATTTGTTGTTTTACTCATAGTTATAAAAAGAAATAAGGCGATCGAAGTCGCCTTATTTTTTAGATGCTCCCAGAAGGAGCAGGACACAATTTATTTCAATGACTTCACAAGTTCATCATTCATTTTTACATAGTCATTGTTCTTTGCTTTTTCAGCAGCCGCGCGACTCACCGCAGATGATTCAGTGGCACCTTTTTTGTCTCCAAGCGCTTTTTGAATTTTTGCTTTCAGCAACCAAACCCAATATGCATCTTTGTTTGCATTGCCTGCGATAGTTACCCACTCAAGTGCTTGCTTGTTGTCTTTTCCGTTGTCAAAATAATAAGCAGCTGCCTGGTAGAAATTGTTAGCACCCGAGCGTGTAGCGCTGGTGATTGATTCCATTACCTTTGAATCAAAATCAACGGCCACGGTAAACTTCACGGAAGTGTTTTCCCACGAGATTTGAACTTTCGCTGAAGTACTGTTATCTGCAATATCAGTGATGTTCATTGTGAAGGTCTCCACTTTTTCAGCTAATTTCTCTGATTTCACTTTGAACTTAGCAGCTTCTTTAGAGGCATCGTAGGCAGCTGTGTTTCCACCTATTTCCAAATCTTTGTAAAGAGAGATTGTCCATTCAGATGCGCCTGGCCATGAGAAGATCAGATATTCGCCTTTTGGAACAGCTACGCCTTCCACTCTCACGTCTTCTGAGAAAGAAATCTTGGTTCCGTTATTGGCACCTGTTCTCCAGATTGCGCCATAAGGTACCAGGAAAGCCGAGCCTTCGCCAAAGATCTTTCTTCCTTTAGCGCGCGGGCGTGAATAGTCAATTTTAACGTCTGTTAATCCAACAACGGTTGAAACGGACGCAGTCGGGCTTGGGGCTGGAGTCTTCAACTGTGCTTGAGCGCCAATGCAAATGAGAGCAAGCGCGAATACAAGTATTTTTTTCATAAAAGTTTTATTTGTTTTGTCTGATGAGGGTGCAAAAATAGAAGAGTTTAGCATCATTAAAAGTTTATTTAACACAGGTTTAACAAAATGGGTAAGAAGCTTGATTTGTCTTTTTACAGACGAAAAGATGTTGTGAAAATTGCCAAAGAATTGCTAGGCAAGGTGTTAATAACAAATATCAGTGGGGTAGTGACGGCTGGCCGCATTGTCGAAACGGAGGCGTATTCATTTATTGAAAGAGGCTGTCATGCGTTTAAAGGCAAAACCAATCGCAATGCCGTGATGTTTGAGGGCTGTGGTATAGCC
>CAZNCO010000209.1:0-7488 GCA_964571345.1 uncultured Ohtaekwangia sp. | reverse complement strand
AATACCTGGGAGATCGAAATCCTGATCTCAGGAGGTGCCGTCTTTTCGTTGTATCAGCTCTCGCAACTGCTGATTTACCTGATCAACCGATATGCTCATAATAACCTGATTGACGGGGCTGAGATTGTGACGGTAGCAGCCCTGGCAGCACGCGTGATGGCTCTATTCTTTGTGATTCACCTGGCGATACGAGCCTACTGGCTAAGCTTACTCCTGCTGCAAAAGATCTATTTGCAGGGAGTTAACCAAACAGAAAACATACCATCAGCTGCCCCATCCGCGTCCGGAGCTGACCTCTCATTGAGGATTCTAAATATAGACCGGCTGAGCGGATTGATTTTTTCAAGTGCGGTGACTTTTGCAATCGCCTTTGTTGGGATTGGATTCGCCTGGTCCCTTACCTCGATGATCAATTTTGTAGCCGGAAAGATCGGGGCAGATTGGGTGAAGCACCCCGGTTGGGTGATCGGGTTTAGAATAATACAACTCACGCTGGTTATTTTCCTGATAGATACCATTCTTTTTGGGGCGATCCGAAAATCCAGACTACTGGCGAAATTCTACAAACCCCTCTATACATTTTGGAATACCGTTAGCTGCGGGTTTTTATGGCGCCCGGGCCTGCGCGTGATCTTTGCTAATGAAAAACAAAAATGGAAGATCGTTGCCTTCACGATAGGTATCACGGCAATCGTGGCAGTAGCGTCAGATCCCACGCGCGACTTTCGCGGTGTGTTTGATCCGCGCAAGCATCTTGCAGATAGTATCATCAGCGAAGAGTCGCAGTACCTCGATAGTCAGCAGGAAGAATTAAGCGGAGTAGTTATTCAATCGGACGTGATCACAGATAATTATTTGAAAATCTTTGTTAACTATAATTACCTCGATGATCGGACGGTAGACTCCTTAAAGATGGAGCCAAAATATTTCCGCCAGGTGGTGCATCTTAGCATTGATGATTCATTATTTACACCAATGTGGGTGGGCCGAAATAGAAATAATGGCCAGAAAGGAATTCAGACAGTCATTGACATCTCGCACCTGCCCAGGAAAATGCATCTGTTGAAAGTAAAAAAGAAGAGCAGAAGCACGCCTTTTGTCATTCCCTTTTGGAAACAGTGAATTCTTTCATAAGATTGCTCACAGACGATGGAAAAATTCTTCTTCTCACCAGAGTCACCTGTCTCAGGGACTCTGGTGCTTGGGTAAGTTGCCCGGTTAGATTACTCTTGTTAGTTGAGTGAAAACATTATTCGCATGAGGGATGGAGCGGCCTGTTTGAGTCTCCCGTGGTGAGCGCGGGATAAACTCCGTGGAATGTGCGCGAGATGGCGAGTAGCGACAGCCCGACCCCGCGCCTCGCGGGGGCATGCCCAAACATCACTTTTCTAGTCTCCCCGTAAATACCTCGGCTTTGCTATTAAAAGGATTGCCGGAAGACCTGCGGAAAGAGACAAGCTGCCCCACGTGCCATACACAATCTTCAATGGGGCCGTTGATCATATTCCAGAACGGGTACGTAACCGTCTGCGTGCCGCTCTTAAAAATAAAATTGAATTCTTTCATCTGGTCATCGGTGCAGGTGCGCAGGTTTTCGGCTGCCTTCCAAAAGTTGGTAAGCGTCACGCTGCGCATCTCGGCAAAGGGCAACTTCTTGTCCTGGCCCGGCACGTTGGGAGTTTGGGTGGTGGCATGTAAAATGAGAATGGACATTTCATAAATGTGTGCGATGGTTTCTTCTGCGGTGCGTGCATCGGGCGAAGGTTTGAATGCAAGGTCTTGCGGGCGCAATCCTTCCGTAGCCCAATAGTAGCGGAAGCCGAGGCCATCGATCATGCGTGCGGCCACCGTGCCGGCACTGAAACTTTTCGGGTCGGGCGGAATTTCTGCATACGGCAAACTTTTGTCTTGCGCATGAGCCACAGCGGTAACCAGGGTGAAAAGAAATACAAGCAATTTCATAGAAGTGTATTTGCTACCAAGGTAGGAAAATGGATGCGAAGGAGACTCTTCATCATTTACAATAACTTGTCAGTCTGCGCCTGTCGAAAACCGACTGACGATGTGCTTCGTTCGAAGAATACTCACGGTCGCGCTTCGACAAGCTCACCGTGACATGTACAATTGTCGAGTACACGATGCGCTTCTTCTTTCGTGGAGACACCGGCACGCACGCATTCCAGCTGCACATGCAGGTCGGTGTGACAGTGTGGGAGGAAGAGTGGTGTTTCTAGAAAGTTTATCAAACGAAGAGCAATAGCTGTCAGTCTGAGCCTGTCGAAGACGGACTGACGATGCTGCTTCGGTCGAAGGGTACTTACGGTCCTGTTTCGACAGGCTCAACATGACAATGCTTTCGAACGCAGCAGCGGATTTTGTCGCGATACATCCCCTACGTTGTCGCTTTTACACCTTGTCAAACCCTGAAGCGGATACTAGTTTTGAATTGTCAATCAAACCTAAAATTTAAACGCCATGAAAACCTTACCCAAAGTACATAGTCAACTTCATTCAATACTGATCGTTGCAATCGTTATGTTGGCAGCCTCTCGCGCAAACGCGCAGCAACTCAAACCTGCTCACAGCGGGTATGCACCGGTTAATGGCATTAAAGTTTATTATGAAGTTTATGGCGAGGGCAGGCCCTTGGTTCTATTGCATGGCGCCTTTTTTACAATTGATATGAACTGGAGCCAATTGATTCCAGAACTGTCAAAGACGAGAAAAGTAATTGCCCTCGAAATGCAGGGGCATGGGCATTCACCTTTTGCAACCAGAAAATTATCGATCACCAACTTCGCCAGCGATGTAGCGGGTGTGATGGACTACCTGAAAATAGACAGCGCGGATGTAGCGGGGTTTAGCATGGGTGGTTCTGTGGCTTACCAGTTTGCGATACAAAACCCAAAGCGGCTGAGAAAATTGGTGATCATTTCCTCCACGCACAAAACCGGTGGTTGGCTGCCCATCGTGAACAATGCGTTTACAGATTTTAAACCCGAGTTTTTTGACAACACTCCGTTGAAAACAGGCTACGATGCAGTGGCTCCCGACAAAACGAAATGGAGAAGTTTTTTAGCGCAGATGTTTACTTTCGCCAAAGAGCCATTTGACTGCGGTGACGCCAATGTTGCGAAAATTACTGCACCCGTATTAATCGTTGCCGGTGACAATGACGGACTTGATAAAGTGGAGTTGGCGAAGACCTATCAATTGCTGGGAGGCGGAGTAGCTGCCGACATGCAACCCATGCCGAAATCACAGTTAGCTATTGTTCCTTCGCAAGCACATGTAAGCGTGATGATGCAGACACCAACGATATTGAATTACCTGAACACTTTTCTAAAGTAGATTATCAGTCTGAGCCTAGGTAATTGTCAGTCTTAGCCTGTCGAAGACCGACTAGCGATGTTGATTCGTCCGAAGGATACTCTTCATCATTTACTGTCATGCCGGGCCGCAAGCGCGCAGGCAGGCAGCGAGTCCCGGCATCCCCCGTGCGAAGGAATGTTTACTTACAAATTGTCGAGTACACGATGCGCTTCTTCTTTCGTGGAGACACCGACACACGCGCTTCCCAGCCGCACAAGCAGGCCGGTGTGACAGTTCAGGAGGAAGAGCTCAGCTTCTTAGAGATTTTTGTTCGAAGGAGAATCTTCATCATTTACTGTCATGCCGGGCTGCACGCGCGCAGGCATGCAGCGAGTCCTGGCACCCCCAGTGCGAAGGAATGTTCACTTGATTAATCGAGTACACGATGCATTACTTCTTTCCAGGGGATACCACTTGACAGTCGCAGTTCAACGAAGGCTGGGTACGCTCGCCAGGTGAGCCGCGGGTTAATCTTCCATCAAATGCTCCTAAATGAAACAGTCAGGTTGTTCCGTTTAGGAACACTCCCTGAAATAGGAAAATTAGATTTATTAATCTTATTTCAAAGAGTCATGCGAGAGCGTGTTTTTTACGCTTAACCAGACGATCGGCAATCGAAGCAGATTAATTGGCACGAAAATAGAATTACAAAGGAATTTAAAATTGACTCGTGATTCGCAATTACATAACCACTTTCATTCGTCAATTGCTCAGGCAAAAAATATATTCGATAATAAATGTATTTGGACTTGCACTGGGTATTACAGCTTTTCTTCTCATTGCCTTGTACATCGCTGATGAATTAAGTTACGATCGCTTCCATCAAGACGCTGACCGAATATACCGAAGTAATTTATTTGTAAAACTTGAAGGGGTAACAGCTGATTATGTTGACAGTGGTCCTTCTGTTGCTGAACTTTTTCGGAAAGAAATTGCGGGCGTTGAAGCAGCCACACGAATTAGAATACTTCCTATCACACCCGTTACGATTGGCATCCGAACGATCAATCAAAGCAAACTCATTTATGCCGATTCCAATTTTTTCAAATTCTTTAGCTACAATCTTTTAGCAGGAAATAAGGAACAGGCTCTCACAGGGCCCAATAAGTTAGTGCTGACGGAATCATCGGCAAAGAGTTTTTTTGGTGCCGATGACCTGAATGGGTATAAGCAACTACTTGGAAAGACGATCCTTGTCGGGCACAACAGGCAGACCGTTGAAATTACTGGCGTTTCGGAGGACCCTCCCTCAAATTCTCATTTTCATTTTTCCAATATCATGTCGCTGGAGACAAATGACCCTGCAAAAAACCCAAGTTATTTTACGGTAGGGGATAATATTTACACCTATATCAAACTGTCGCCTCACATCTCGATCGATCAGATTCATTCCGTTCTGGGATCTTACAACGAAAGATATTTCGATAATGAATTCAATGGCGTGAATGGAATAACCTCTCTCAAAGAACTACGAAAACAAGGAAATGATGTATACCTCCATTTACAGCCGATTACAGCAATACACCTTACCAATACGAAGACGAATGAGATTGAACCAAATGGAAATGAGACCTACCTGTATCTGCTCGGAGGAATTGCTGCCTTTATATTACTACTTGCGTGTATCAATTTCATGAACCTGGCAACAGCTAACGCTGTAAATCGAACGAAAGAAATTGGTATCCGAAAAACCGTAGGAGCAATACAAGAAAAGCTAGTCACTCAATTTCTGTTTGAATCCAGTCTTTGCACTTTCCTCGCTTTGTTTACTGCGGTTACTTTGGTTTCTCTTCTGATCAGGCCATTCAATATTCTTGTAGAGAAAGATTTAAACATGAGTCAACTCCAAACGCCAGCATTTATAGGTGGTATCCTAGTGTTAACAATCTTCATAAGCCTGCTGGCAGGTAGTTACCCTGCGTTCTACCTTTCACGATTTAAACCCATTTTGATGCTGAGAGGAAGAGAGGGTATCTCGTCACGCGGTGTGGCGCTTAGAAATTCGCTCGTGATTTTTCAGTTTTTCATTTCATCCGGATTAATTATGGCCACCATTTTGGTAAGCCAACAAATAAGCTTTCTTCAAAAATTGAGTATGGGGTTTGATAAAGAAAACATCGTTTGTTTGAGCAACACGCTTAGCTTGAAAAGTAATTTGAAGCCGTTTAAAGATGAGCTTAAGCAAAACGATTTTATTGTCAACGCTTGTTATTCAAACCTTTTTTTGTCAGAACTAATTCCTTCCACCGGTGCCAGAAGGCTTGCAGGCGCTCACAATTGGCACACGTTCAAAGGATTTGTTACAGACGAAGATTTTCCAAAGACAATGAAGTTGAATATCATACATGGTCGTTTCTTTTCGAAAGAGAGTCCGGCTGATTCCACGGGAGTAGTGATCAATGAAACGGCTGCGAGACTTTTGGGTATCCTCAACTTAGACAAAAACGAAGATCTCGAATATATAGATGGCACGAATGGAACAAAAGCCCAAAGGATTATCGGCATCATACAAGATTTTTACTTTGAATCTCTTAAGAATGAAATAGGCCCTTTGGTTATAGGCTTTGGCGGTAGTTCGAGAATGTCAATTCGTATAAAACCAGGCGATTTACATTCAAATCTGGTGGCGATAGAGGAGATTTGGAAGAAACACAGTTCTGCACCGTTTGAATATTCTTTCTTAAATAAAAACCTTGACGCACAATATAAATCTGAACAACAGCTAAGCAAAATTACGTTTGTGTTCACTTCGATATCGATCATCGTAGCGTGTCTGGGTTTACTTGGGTTAGTCACCTTTATTTGTAATCAACGAACCAAAGAAATAGGGTGAGAAAAATATTGGGAGCCTCTGTACAGCAAACTGTAGCGTTGTTATCAAAAGATTTTTTTCGGTTGGTCTTTATTGCCTTCATCATCGCGATCCCGATTACCTGGTATGGTACCGATATATGGTTACAGACTTTTGCGAATCGAATTACATTCAACATGCCTGCTGTTTTAATTACGGCTGGGATAATCATTTTAATCACGGTGATGACAGTCAGTGTTAAAGCGTTAAAGGCTGCACTCGGAAATCCGATCGATAGTTTAAGGAATGAATAATCATTTTCAGATACATCCATTTACTAACCAAAATCACTTATGAAACCTCTCATTTATACGTTTTTTATTGTGACGGCAACACTCCTTGTTTTTGCTTCATGTCAGGAAAAAGCTAAAAAGATTTCGGCTCCATCTTTTAATTTGGATTCTGCCAGGGTGGAGATTGAACATCAAAACGAAGTCTTCCAGGCTGCATTTGAAAAAGGTGACTCGGTCGGCCTTGCCAATTTATTCACGGTTGATGGTAAAATCATGATGGCGGGCGCTCCGGCATTTGTTGGCCGGGAGGCTATTACTCACCTTGGAGCTATGTTTATAAAATCGAAATTAAAACGAGCGGCAAGAACAGTCGACATTTGGGGCGGACCTGAAATGATTGTCGAAGAAGGAATCGTTAGTCTTTTTGACCAGACAGGAAAAGAGGTTGAACGTGCCAAATATCTTGAGGCCTGGAAACAGGAAGATGGTCAATGGAGATTATTCAGAGACATGTGGACCACCGATCTCGCACCAGCCAGCAAATGAATTGACTGCATTCAAACTCTGGTCTAACTTGAAATTATGATTTTGGTTGGCTCGTGCCGTCACGAGCCGGCCAGAATTATTTCAATACTCCTGCCCGTAGTATCGGTTACCAGCCAAATCATTTGTTGCCCGGGTGGTATTGGAGTACTTATTTCTATATAACACTCACCCAGCACATTCGCCTCGTAAGTTTGCTCGTGCACAATTTCGCCAGAGGAAATGATTTGCATCTTTGCCCGCTTCACAGCAAAATCTTTTTTGTAAACACTATACCTGGTGGTAGTCACTCTCTCATCCTTGACGGATTGGCACACTTGCGGCTTGCGCATGTAGTCTGTGATGGCGGCCGTATAGGCATTGGGTAAGCCCAGTTTCTTGGCCTTTTTTTGATAGTATGCTTTTCGTTCGGGGTCTTTGAGAATGTTCTTCGCCCAATTGGAAGCATCCCGAAACTTGCTGCGGTTTTGCTTTTGCTGATCGCTCTGT
>CAZNCO010000208.1:0-7499 GCA_964571345.1 uncultured Ohtaekwangia sp. | reverse complement strand
GATGTATGGACCAACTCCACCCGACACCGCCAGATCAACACCACCACTCTTGTCATTGAAGCACGAAACACTCTTTACGGACTTAATAGCAAAGTCAACTTTTGTTGGTTGCGACAAGGAGGCGGCTACGTTTTGATTACAACCATACTTATCGGTCACACTAAAAGAATACTTTCCTGCAGGAACGTTGGTAAGATTTAAAGATGTGTCTCCGTTATTCCACTTGTATTTGTACGGCAAAGTTCCTCCGGAAATTTTGATTGATATAGAGCCAGTCTTGTTGCCAAAGCAATTAATATCATTGTAGGATTGAAGGCTGGCAACAAGTTTAGAAGGCTCGTTCACACGAGCATCGGCATGGAATGTACAGCCGACAGAATCGCGCACCAACACGGAGTAATTTCCTGCACCTAAAGTAACCAGGTCTTCTGTTTTGGCATTGTTGTTCCATTGATATCGGTAGGGCTTCACACCACCGGTTACGGCAAGATCAACTGCGCCTGTCTTCAAACCAAAACAGGTAATATCTTGTGGAGTCACCTTCGCGGCAAGCGCAGAATTTTCTTTAATGGTTACGGTCAAAGAGTCTGCGCAATTATTTGCGTCTTTTATGTGAACCGAATACTTACCGGCTTTCACACCGCTAATGTCTTGGGTAACAGCGCCATTGCTCCAATGGTATGAGTAGGGAGTTACACCACCACTCACACTTATATTTGCAGCACCTTTTGCGTCACCAAAGCACAGCACATTGCTGATGCCATCCAGTTGATGAACAAGTTTTGTTGGCTCGGTTATATTTCTGGCAAGAGTAGAGATACAACCATTGTGGTCAGTTACTTTAAGTGCATATGCACCTGCCTTAATGTTGTTTAGATTTTTTGTAGTGTCGCCAGATGTCCAGGCATATTTGTATGGCAACACACCACCAGAGACATTCACCGAAATAGCACCTGTACTGTTGCTTTTACAATCAACTTGTTTTAGGCTGGCTTCACTAACAACAAGTGTACGAGGTTCGGTTACTTGCACCGCTAATTGATCAGCGCAACCTTTGCTGTCCTTTACCTGAACGTTATAATTGCCGGCTTTTATTCCTTTAATATCTTCAGTTACCGCTCCGTTACTCCATTTGAATTGATACGGGATAACGCCACCAGTTACAGTCAAATTAACAGCTCCTGAGTTTTGACCGTTGCACGCGATGTTGGTGATATTGTCAAGTGTGAGCTTAAGGCCATCCGGTTGAGTAACTACGGTTGATAGTTCATTTTCGCATCCATTGGCATCCAGGATTTTTACGGAATAGTTTCCGGCCTGGATGTTAAGAAGATCTTGCGATGTGTGACCATTGCTCCACCTGTAACGGTATGGCGCTACGCCACCTTCTGCACTGATATCAATCGCGCCATTGGATCCACCAAAACAAGTTACATTCGTGACGGTTCCCATTTTCGATTTGAACAAAGGAGGTTCCGTGATTGTTGCTTCCAATTTCTTCGTCACACCATTCTGATCGGTAATGGTGAGTGAATATTTTCCTGCGCCCAGTCCTTTCAGATCTTTTGTAGTCTGCCCGTTACTCCATGCAAACGTATAAGGTGCCACGCCACCCACAACAGACACGTTTATCTCTCCCGATTTGTTTCCGTTACACGTGATCTGAGTTACATTATCCAACTGCGCAACGAGGTTTGACGGTTGAGTTACTGCTGTGCTCAACATTTTTGCGCAACCGGCTGCATCAGTAATTCTCACTGAGTAAGATCCCGCTTCGAGCTCGCTTAGGTCTTGCTTGTCGCTGCTGTTACTCCATTTATATTTATAAGGAGCGGAACCACCAATTACATCGATGTCGATAGCACCATTTTTCCCACCATTCACGGTAACGTCTTTCACTTCCTTCAAACTCACAACCAAAACGGGAGGTTCAGTGATCTGCTTTGATGAGTTGTTAAAACAGCCATTGGTATCTGATACTTTTACAGAATAATTTCCGGCAGGAACTCCTGTGATATCCTGAGTAGTGGCTCCATTACTCCATTGATAGATATAAGGTTGCTTTCCGCCCGTCACTTCAATATTAATTGCCCCACCTGTATCTCCAGAGCATCTTAGGTTTTTTACTTCATCGAAATTAACAGTAAGAGGAGCGGGTTCAATTACTTTCGTAGACGATACTTCAGTGCAACCTTTCGAATCTTTTACTACGACTTCATAAACTCCAGCTTTCAGGCCTTTAAGGTCTTCAGTTGTTGCTCCGTTATTCCATTCGAAAGAATAAGGAGGCACACCACCACCCACATTCAGATCGATACTTCCGGTTTGGTCACCCGAACATTTAATATTCTGAATGTCGTCCAGTGATCTGACAATTAGTGGTTTCTCTTTGACTTCCGCTGTTACAATTTCCTGGCAAGAATTAGCATCGGTAATAAGCACAGAGTATTCTCCAGAATTTACCCCCTTCAGGTCTTCTGTTCTTGCTCCGTTGCTCCAATGAAATTGATAAGGTGCCTTTCCGCCTTTTACCGAGATATCAACTTCGCCATTGTTGTAGCCATAACACAGGATGTCATTGGTGCGCACGATAGTGGTTTCCAATTTTGTTGGCTCTTTCACTTCAATGGCAAGTGTATCGCTGCAACTGAATCCATCGTACACGGCTACTTTATACAAGCCTGCTTTTAATGCGGCCACGTCTTGTGTGGTATCACCGTTTGACCAGTGATATTTGTAAGGAGGATATCCTCCCGAGGGTTCGATATTGATCGCACCTTTTTTTTCACCATAACAAAGGTTATTGGTTACTGCAGCCAGCTTGACAATAATTTTTGGTGATTGGGTGATGATGATGTTTACGCCAGGTTTTTTAGGCTGGTCCTGAGCCAGTGACGAAGTCACATAGACAAGGCTCAACGCACATGCTAAAAGCAGGCGAAAGGGTAATTTTTGCATAAGTTTGGTTACAGAGGTTTAACATTTCAAATTACATAAATTGGAGCCTACAAAAAATCGTTATGTATGATTTGCCTTTAAAAAGAAGAAAAATGTTGAGACCGATCTTGACTTGGGCTTGCACGAAAAAACTTTACCATTGGCAGAATAGGCTAAAGTCAAAGAGCATTAGGGTATTTGTCAAAATATGCGCTAATGAAAACTATAATAAGATTTAGGTTTGAACTGCTTTGGGTATGTAATGATTTTTTTACCAGATTAAAAATTTGAAATTAATAGATTTGGAATCGCCCAAGAATGATTGTATTATAAGGAAAGTTAAAATTCACAGACATAGAGTTCACTCAAATGACATTAGAGAATGCACAACAGGAAGTTGATCGATGGATCAAGATGCATGGAGTACGTTACTTTAACGAACTTACAAATATGGCTATTCTTACGGAGGAGGTAGGGGAGCTGGCCAGGATCATAGCAAGGCGATATGGTGAGCAATCCGAAAAGGAGTCGGATAAAAACAAAGACCTTGGCGATGAAATGGCGGATGTACTTTGGGTATTAATATGCCTGGCCAACCAAACCGGTATTAATCTCACTGAAGCCTTTAAAAAAAATATGGAAAAGAAAACTAGTCGTGATAAAGATCGCCATCATCAAAATCCGAAACTTCAATGAAAAGACTTTTTGTAGTATTGTTCATTCCGGCTTTCATTTTTTCCTGTTCTCAAAAGAGAAAGCCGGCTGAGCAAATATTTATAGGAAAAACCTGGACGGCCTACGCGAAGCAGCCATGGGCCGAGGCAATTGCAATCTCGGGCGATTCGATTGTAGCAGTTGGTGACACCGAAGATATTTTAAAATTGAAGGGAGATAAAACCCGTATTACACAATGTGAAAGCGGCCAATTAATTATCCCCGGCTTTATCGATGCGCATACTCATTTTGTGGAAGCAGGCTTTGCTCTTGCATCTGTTCAGCTGCGCGATGCAAAAACAAAGCAAGAATTTATTCAACGGATTGCCGACTTTGCCAAAACGCGCAAGCCGGGCGAATGGATCATTGGTGGAATTTGGGATCACGAAAACTGGGGCGGTGAACTTCCGGATAGAAATTGGATTGATGATATAACCCCCGACAACCCAGTCTGGATCATGCGACTGGATGGGCACATGTCATTGGCAAATACTGCAGCTCTTAGGTTCGCAAATATTGATGATCGTGTAAAGGATGTGGAGGGTGGCACAATCGTCAGGGATGAGAAAGGAAGAATCACCGGAGTATTTAAAGACAATGCAAAAGACTTAATTGATAAAAAGGTTCCACCATCTTCCCCAGAAGCGGAGGATGAAGCCTTACAAATGGCAATGAACTATGTGGCCGCACAAGGGGTAACAAGTGCACATAGCATGTATGGATACAATGAGGCATTTGAAAGAGCTCATGCTAAAAAAAAATTAATCACACGTATTTACGCTGGACGCATGCTTAGTGATTGGCAAAATTTAAAGGCAAAGATTGACAAGGAGGGTAGGGGCGATAAATGGCTTAAGATTGGATTACTAAAAGCATTTGTTGATGGAGCACTCGGATCGCACACAGCAGCTTTTTTTAAACCTTATACTGATTCACCTAAAGACTCCGGCTTTTTTATCACACCCGAAAAAGATCTCTATAAAATGGTAAAGTCAGCAGACTCGGCAGGGCTTCATGTGACGGTGCATGCTATTGGGGATAAAGCCATACATACGTTATTAAACATATTTCAACGAATCGAGAATGAAAACGAGACCAAAGACAGGCGTTTCAGAATAGAGCATGTGCAACATATTAGTCCAACAGATATTCCTCGTTTGGCCAGCCTTCGTATCATTGCCAGTATGCAACCGTACCACGCCATAGATGATGGCCGTTGGGCAGAAAAAATAATTGGCACAGAGCGATGCAAAACGACTTACGCTTTCCAGTCACTTATGCACCACAACACGATGGTTGCCTTTGGAAGCGATTGGCCTGTAGCCCCCGCTACTCCGCTCGAAGGAATTTATGCGGCTGTTACACGCAGAACATTGGATGATAAAAATCCTGACGGCTGGTTTCCCGAACAAAAGATTACCGTTGCCCAAGCACTCACTGCCTACACCATCGATGGAGCATATGCATCTTTTGAAGACCACCTGAAAGGTTCTCTCGAAATAGGCAAGCTTGCTGATTTGGTTATTCTTGATCAGAATATTTTTGAGATCGCTCCTGATAAAATCAGAGATGTAAAAGTTGTTCAGACAATAGTAGGCGGGCGTAAGGTGTTTTCTAAATAGTCATTTAAGACTTGGTCCGGACGGAGTGATAAAAAAGAAAGCGACAAGTGAAAGCACCAGCACCATTGCACTTAGCGCAAAGGAAGGAAGAAAAAGGGATAACATGAGCTGATGATTTTGAGAAGCTTCAATTTCATCAAAAATAGAATATAAGGTTAAGAAGACTCCAAGACCTGCAAAGGATAAAATTAGAGCCCGCAATGCATGTATGAGCTTTTGGTTTCGCTTGAATTGATTGAAAATTAAACTGCGAGTCCAGCCAAAAAGAAAAGCCGAAAATAAAATCAAGATAAAGAGCAGGAAGAGGTTCGCTCCCTTAGAAAAGAAATGAGTAAGAACAACCTCTTCCTGCACGATGATTATCTTTTAAGAATTGAAAATGGAATGTAAAATAAAAGCGTGATCATGTATACAATAATCCCGTAAATAACAGTGATCAAGCCTACCTTCAGGCCACCACAAATAACGGGGAAAGGTATTACATCCTTTGAACTCTCAATCGCATCAAACGCCTGAAATAACCCGACCAGAGTACCAAAGGCTCCAGCTGCCAGAGCAAATCCACCGATGTGTTTGAACGCTTCAACCCATTTCTCCGGTAAATTTTTTTTTACAAAGTAAGAAAATAGGATATAACCGATAATGCATAGATTACTAATCGCTGCCAAATCAATTGGCCACATGTAAGGAGGGCCGCCCATTGTGTGTAAGTCGGATAAGCTCATAAAGTTTAAATTTTGGTTTTTATTTATTTGAAGGCAAGAATAATTTCAATTCTATTTTGAAAAATAAAATTAAGGTGGGTGTTGCAGTGGCGAAAGGATATTACGAGGATGAAGATGTTTAAGGCGAAAGGCTTTGAATCGATGTTGAAAGGTGTGTGATAATCGGTCGAATCCTATTACTTTCTTAACTTTTAAATAGTTTTGAATAAATATGCGGATGGCAATAGCTGAAAATTGGTCAACGATTCTCACTGTCCGAAGAAGATGGATCATTCATTTTTTCTTTTGGGCATTTGTGTTAGTGCTATACTCGTTGTTGTTTGGAAACAAGTCCAATGATTTTTCTCACACGCTTTTTTTTGTGACTTTGTTGATGCCTGTGACGATAGGTTCCACTTATTTTCTTAACTATTTTCTTCTTCCCACCTACCTGATGCAAGGCCGTTATCTTGAGTTTGTTGTATATTTTATTTACACCTTGCTAGGGGCCATTTTTCTTGAAATGTGGGTTACTGTGTTGACGTTTATTGTGGTAGCAGAACTCAACATCAAAGACATGAGCCCGGGCTCCATCAACTTTCCATTTTTGATGGCAGCTTTACTGATGATTGTTTTTCTCGGAGTTTCGCTTAAGATGCTTTCACATTGGCAAAAATCCAAAGAGGAATATCAGCAATTGATGAACGACAAGGTTGAGGCTGAACTTCGGTTTCTTAAAACGCAGTTGAATCCTCACTTTCTATTCAACACGTTGAATAACCTTTACTTTCTGAGCATTGAAAAGTCAGATCAAACACCCAAAGCAATTCTTGCCCTGAGCGAAATGCTCGACTATGTGTTGCACGAAAGCAAATCTGTTTTGGTGTCCTTAAGCAAGGAAATAAAGGAATTGAAAAATTACATTTCATTGGAAAGCATGCGCTACGAAGATCGGATTGAAATAGAAATTGTTGTTGAAGGCGACACAGAGAAGCCGCGCATTGCGCCAATGATGCTAATTACACTGGTGGAAAACGCCTTCAAACATGGGGTTATGAAGACTGCAGGCAAATCGTTTATTAAAATAGATATTGTGAGTGAAAGAGAATTTTTCAAAGCAAAGGTGAGCAACAGTTGGAAAAAAAATATTTCAGAATCAGGTATTGGACTAACCAATATAAAAGATCAACTCAGGATTTTGTTTCCAAATAAACACTCCTTGACGGTGGACGGCAGCAAAGAAGATGTATTTAGTGTAGTTTTAACAATTCAACAGCCGTGAAGTACAAATACCTCATAGTGGATGATGAACCGTACGCGCGAAAATTAATCAAAGCGCACACCTCAAAAATCGAAGCGCTTGAGTTGGCTGGCGAATGTGGCAGTGCCATCGAGGCAAGTAACCTGTTACAGAAGTTATCGATTGATCTTCTTTTCCTAGACATTCAAATGCCTGAGGTGACGGGCCTTCAATTGGTTGATTCCTTACGAAAACCACCGGCTATTATCTTCACAACAGCTC
>CAZNCO010000207.1:0-7534 GCA_964571345.1 uncultured Ohtaekwangia sp. | reverse complement strand
TAATGGTACAGTATGCTTCACAAACCATTCCGTTTTGTAAAGCATAAGCAACAGGTACAACGTTGGAATAGCTGAAAAGAAGAATATAAGCTTCATCGAGTTTTTAGGATTGCGTTTGTTCAGCACAAGAAAAAGATATGCTGAGATCAGAAAGATAACAATCGCCCCGGTCATGTATACAGGGTCTATACTCGAAAGATGCGATTCGAAATATTTCACTCCATCGATTCCGCCTTCCAGGCTGATGGAAGCATCTTTGTTTCCTTCAAAAATAATTTGCCCAACTAATCCGTCATCTTTCTCCAACGCTTTGAATTGGATGCCTAAAGAATTTCCAATTGTATCGTGTTTTAATTCGATGCCCGATACCGGCCGCGATACTTTCAACAGTTTGAAGTCAAGTATCTCCGTTCCCGGGCTGAGAACAATTTTCAATGGCTCATACACGTTTTCACGCTTGATCGTTTCTGCGCCTTGATTAAAAAAATAAAAATACACAGAAGTAACATCGGAGTGAATGGTGTCGCCATTTGACTTAAGCAGTTGCAAGGGCGCGCTTCTAGCATTAGCTCTGTCAAGGATTATTGTACGCGTTGGGTCGAGGTAAAATGTTGGTTTGCGTTCGCGATTGCCCAGGTATAAAAAGTAATAGCCAAACACAATGGTTATGGCAATTGAAATGACCGAACTGATAATAATATCTTTCGTGCGGTGGGAAGTGGTATGACTCCCCGAAGCTTTGGCAGGCATATCTGTAAAAGTACAGACTAGCACAGATCTTGTAAACGA
The DNA here is from genome assembly GCA_964571345.1 of uncultured Ohtaekwangia sp. Lineage (GTDB taxonomy): Bacteria > Bacteroidota > Bacteroidia > Cytophagales > Cyclobacteriaceae > ELB16-189. The sequence goes on along the minus strand of CAZNCO010000207.1, from coordinate 6,745 downwards.
CTTTTTCGTTAACTCGCCAATTGTAGGTATTTATACCTTTAAATGCTTTTAACAGCGATGTTCTGCAGCAGGTTATTTCAGCTATCCTTTCACAAAGGGCTGATCGATGGATGGAGCTGGCTGCGAAAACCACTTCGGCCCATCGGCTGTCATGTATGCACAATCTTCGTGACGAACACCAAACTCCCCCACAATCGAAATGTTAGGCTCAATGCTAAAACACATTCCTGCTTGCAGGGGCTGTTTGTTTCCTCTAACATTATTTCCCCACTCATGCACATCCATGCCAATGCCATGGCCAGTGCGATGTGGCAACCCCGGAAGTTTATAGTCGGGGCCAAAGCCTGCATCTGTTATTACTTTGCGTGCAGCGGCATCAACTTCTTCCTGTGCGGCACCTATTTTTGCTGCTGCGAATCCTGCAAACTGCGCTTTCTTTTCGAGATCCCAGATCTCTTGCTGGCGTTTTGTAGGCGCGGCTCCAAATACAATGGTGCGGCTAATGTCAGAGCAATAACCTTCTACCTCACAGCCACAGTCCATCAATACGATGTCGCCCTTTTTTAATTTTTGAGGTTGAACACTTCCGTGTGGAAATGCCGAAGCTTCCGCGAAGTTTACGCCTGCGAAAGTCGGCCGTGCGCCAAACTTCCGATGTGCTTCGGTTACGATAGAAGAAAATTCGGAGGGACTCATGCCTTCTGTCAGGTTTTGTATACCAACTGTCATAGCAGCAATGGTGATGTCAGTAGCTTTTTGCATCAGTGCAAGCTCAGCAGGTGACTTAATGATACGGCAAGGAATAGTTACGGGATCTCCGCTTACAAAAGTAAATTGCGGGCCTTCTTTCCGTACGCCATCGAAAATGAAAAATCGCACACGCTCTTCAATGGCTATGGTTCCTTTAGTGATGCCAGCTTCCTTCAAAGTCTTTACGATAAGTGCATAAGGGCTTTCATCTTCCTGCCACGCATATACTTCTGTTCCTATTTTTATCAGTTCGCGAAGACGTGCTTCTTCGAAACCTGGGCAAATGTATTTCACCTCGCCCTTGGCGGGAATGATGGCCGCCATGGTACGTTCGCTTGGTCCCCAGCTAATACCTGTGAAATATTCCAATGATGTGCCTGCATCTAACAACAATGCATCCATTTTATTTTCGACCAGCAATTGTTGTGCTTTTGCCACACGCGATTTTCTTTCTTCCAATGAGATTGGCACTACATCGCCTGTCATTGACTTGAGGTCAGAGAGAGGATTCTTCTCTTCACTTTTTTTAGTGTCAGTAGCACATGCGCCCATGGTTGCGGCAAGCCCAGTGGCAGCAAGGGCAGAAACATTTATAAAATCTCTTCTCTTTAAGTTCATAGTAAGGTGTTTGAATTTGAAAGTTAAAATTTATTTGTAAACGAAAAGAGCTTTTTTCCTCATCCGGAGGAAAAAATAGACCAGTAATGGAGGCGTTTGATGGTTGTTAGTTTTTAGCGTAATGTATTGCAACCAACTACTTACAAACCACCACCGCCTATTTATTCCGTTCTCAAGCTTTTTACCGGATTGGCCAAAGCAGCTTTGATAGATTGATAGCTCACTGTGAGTAATGTAATCACTAATGCTCCAATTGCTGCAGCAGCAAAAATCCACCAACCCATTTCGGTTTTGTATTCGTACTGTTTGATGCCGTTGTACAAAATGTAATACGAAAGCGGTGCTGCAATGATGCACGATAGAATCACCAGGATCACAAATTCTTTTGAGAGCATTCGCCATAAGTTTGCTACGGATGCCCCCAAAACTTTTCGCACACCAATCTCTTTCGTGCGCTGCTCGGCTACAAAAGAGGCGAGGCCGAACAAGCCTAAACAACTGATTGCGATGGCAAGTACTGCAAATACTGCAGCCAGTTTACCAATGCGATCTTCTGTTGCGAATTTTGCTGAATACTCTGAGCTTGCAAATTTGTATTCGAAAGGAATGTCGGGGATTACATGGTTAAATACTTTTTCAATTTTAGGAAGGGCTTCGTGCATAGGCATTCCGGGAGTAACGCGAAGCATCAACCAGCCCTTCCAGCCCATCGTGAAATAAATAGTTGGTTTTACTGGTTCGAACGGAGAATCCATCACCATGTCTTTGATCACACCGAGAATTACAAAATCTCTATCCATTCTCCATGGGCCATTTTTCCAGTGAATAATCTGACCAACCGGATTTTCAATTCCCACAAACTTTGCCGCGGCTTCGTTGATCACAAAGCCCGAGGAATCGCTGGCAATCTCTTTTGAGAAATCGCGCCCCTCGGTAAATTGCCAGCCGACTGCTTTTCCAAAATCATGTGATACACCCAGTGTAGCGTAGTTGCGATCTTTGTCAAGGCTTACTCCGTTGTGTGTGAAACCACCGTTGTTTGACCATACGCTTGTCACTGTGCCGCCTGATTCTGCAAGTTCGGTAACCGCGCCAGAGTTTTTTAACTCTGCTTTCAATACGTCAGCTTTTTTGTTGAATGCGTCTGATTTTTTCGAAATCATTATCAGCCCTTCACGATCATAACCAACCGGACGATTTTTAACGAATACAAGTTGATTGTAAATAACTCCTGTGCAAATGATCAATATTACGGAGACTGTGAATTGCACCACTACCAAAACTCTTCTCGGGATTGAAGCGAGGCGGCCTGCGCGGAAAACTCCTTTCAACACACTTACGGGTTTGAACGAAGACAGGTACAACGCAGGATAACTTCCGGCCAATAAACCTGTGACGAGAAGAAAAATAAAACTACTGATCCAAAACCACGGTTGCGACCACGGAATGCTCATGTCTTTTCCTGATAGCTCATTGAACAATGGAAGAGAAACGAACACAAATGCTATGGCCATGATGAATGCCACAATAACAACTAAAAAAGATTCGCTCAAAAATTGGCCAACTAATTGTCTCCGAACAGAACCGATCGCTTTGCGAATTCCAACTTCCTTCGCGCGCTTCTCTGATCGTGCTGTGCTTAGGTTCATAAAATTGATACAAGCAAGCAATAACACAAATACTCCGATTGAGCCGATGAACCAAACTAATTGGAGGGGCCCACTTTGTAAAACACCTTCTTTGAAGTCTGCGCGCAGATGCCAATCGCTCATGGGTAGAAGAAGTATTTCATAGTTATACTTCAACTCATCTTTCATGTACGCGAGGTCTTTGATGGCTTTTACTTCTGCATCAATGATGTTGGCGGTGGTGCTTTCAAAAGTGGCATGTGGTTGTATTTCTGCATATATCTGGAGGAAGTGATTATCCCAACCTTGCTGCTTCATCCAGGTACCATCATTAACCAAAAATTCCCAGGGACGGAAATATTGAACTCCAAAGAAAGCTGTGTTCTTCGGAAAGTCTTCAAACACGCCAGTTACGGTGGCTTCTTTTTCGCTATTGATTTTTACAATTTGATTGACAGGATCTGTATCACCGAAGAGCGCTTCGGCAGTTGATTCGGAGATCATGATCGAGTTTATGTCTTTCAATCCTTGCCAGGTGCCGTGAATCATTTTAAAGGTGAGCATTTCAGGCGCATCCTCACCGATGAACATCCCAATTTTTGAAATCTTTTTATCATTAATGGAGAGCACTCCGTCTGATCTCCAAGAAGCAGGAACGATGTGTTTGAAATTTGATCCATAGTTATTTTTCAATTGATCGATCAGGGGGTACGGCAATGATTTCTGGCCCACATAATGTTTGCCTTCAAATTGCCCGCCCTTCATCACTTGAGCAATGCGCGAATAATTTTGATGATAGGTATTGAAAGACAATTCATCAAACACCCACAGACCGATGACTATCGCCACCGCCATACCCAGTGCAAGTCCGCCAATGTTGATGAGCGAGTAGCCTTTGTTCTTCGCCATGTTTCTCCATCCGATTTTGAAATAACTTTTATACATACCGTAAGTGTTTATATGTTGATATTCTTCTGTTGGTTTGATGATACCTCTCCGGAACAGAAGCAATACATCAAGAGTAAATCGTAAATCTGCTTTTCGTCTCCCCTTTTCTTTCACCCGCTCTTCATACAACTCCATCAGATCACCTTCAATGCTATCGCGCAGCTTCGGATGGCAGTACCAGCGAAAGAAGTGGAGAGGAAGTTTTGGCGGAGAACTCATTTTCAATTTTTATTCATTTCAATTATTTGATAGTTGACAAAGACCATTTGACTGTTGTCAATTGTTTTTGTCAAATGTTTTATTCCGACCTCAAACTCTTCACAGGATTCTCCATAGCGGCTTTCACGGCCTGGAAGCTCACCGTAACTATTGCAATCAGAATTGCCGCACCAGCAGTGACAAGAAATACCGATGCACCAATAGGCACGCGGTAATTAAAAGATTGCAACCAGTTTTTCACGATATAAAAAGAAATCGGTGACGCGATCGCTATGGAGATAACCACCAGCCGCACAAAATCTTTCGATATCAGGGCGGTGACGCTAAAAGTTGATGCGCCCAGTACTTTCCGGATGCCGATTTCTTTTGTTCTGTTCTCGGCCATATAAGCTGCGAGGCCGAACAGTCCAAGGCAGGAGATAAAGATTGCCAGCGCAGCAAATACCCCAGCTAATTTTCCTGTTTGTTTTTCGTTCCCAAACTTCTTCTTGTAAAATTCATCGGCAAAGAAATATTCAAATGGATATTCAGGATTGTATTTTTTGAAGATATGTTCAGCCTTTTCGAGCGCTTCAGTCTGATCAAGTTCGGGGTTCAGCCGAAAGTGAACAGCTCCATAGCGATTGGTCCAACCTTTGATCATCATGGGGCCAACTTCCTGGTAAGGTGAGCCTACAATAAAATCTTTCACCACACCGATCACTTGAAATTCCTGGCCACCTTCTCTCTTGATCACTTCCCCGATGGGAGATTTGAGGTTCATCAATTCCACTGCCTTTTCATTTAACAAGATCGCTGCAGTATCCGATCGATACGTGTTAATATCGAGGTCGCGCCCCTCCTTGATTGTAACGCCAAAGGTTTTGAACAGATCTACATCGCTGCTAAACTGAATAAATGTTTTGGACGTTTTGTCTTCTTCGCTGCTGCCTTGCCAACTGTAACCATTATCAACATCCCACATGTTTGTCACAGGACAATACGTGCGCGTGACGGAAATGGCAGCACCTGAACTCAGAAGCTCATGGCGAATGGATTCGAAGTGACGCGGGATTTCACCCTGCATAAAATTGTAAACGATTCCCGGCCGGTCATATCCGGCATCGCGGTTCATTGCGTAATGAATCTGGCGCTGAACCATGATGGCGCAAATACTCAACACAATGGCAAATGTAAATTGCAGCACTACTAGTACCTTTCGTGGTTTAATTAATGCGCTGACATTTTTGAATGTGCCTTTCAAAACTCTAAGGGGCCGGGAGGAGGACAAATAGAAAGCCGGGTAGCTACCCGCCAGCAGGCCGGTGAAAACAACTAAAGCCAAAGCAAAGACCCAGTATTTTGAATTTGTAAAATCAACGTGCAGAGGCGCCTCGACAATCGCGTTGAACATGCCCAGCGATGCCTGAACGAGGACGAGTGCAATTACAAAAGCAATCGTCACCATCAGGATGCTCTCACTCATGAATTGTGAAATCAACGCGCCTTTCTGGGCGCCCACTACTTTTCTCACACCCACTTCACGAGCCCGTTTCTCACTGCGGGCTGTGCTCAAGTTCATGAAGTTGATACATGCAATGAGAATAATGAGCACAGCAATGATAGAAAATAATTTCACCGTATCGATTCGGCCGCTCACAAGTTGGCCGTTCTCAGCACGCGAATACAAATGCACTTTCGTTAAAGGATGAGCAAGTATTTCGCGGGTGGATCCATCTCCTTTTTGCACATGATGCTGTACAATTTTCGTGACCTTCGATTGAAATTCATCAGGAGAGGTTCCTTCTTTTAATAAGACGAAAGTGTTTGCGTTAGTCTGTGTCCAATCCTGAAATCGATCCCATCCCAAACGTGTGACGTAATTCCAGGGCAGCAAAAATTCAAACTGAAATTCAGTGTTGTGAGGCAGCGCTTTTAACACAGCAGTCACGGTGAAGTTATCGTTGTCATTTACTAAAACCGTTTTGCCAACACAGTCTGTTTTGCCAAAGAGTTTTATGGCAAGAGGTTCCGAAAGAACAATTCCAAAGTCATTGATCAATGCGTCCCGATTGCCATCGTGCATTGCAAAGTCAAACAGTTTCAGAAAGGCAGGATCTGCAAAGGCTCCCCGTTCGTTAAAACGTTGTTCTCCCACTTTTACCAGAAAAAATACATTTCGAAAACGCGCGGTCTTCTCCACTTCTCCATATGTAAGCTCAAGCTCTGGCCCCATAATCGAGGGAGTGTTTTGCCACACATTCGTGCGCCCGTTGAAATAGTCGCGGCTAAACATTTTATAGATGCGGCCCGCCTTTTGATGAAACCTGTCGTAGCTGATTTCATTTTGCACCCACAACAAGATGAGGATAGAAGCTGCAAGCCCGGTGGCGAGTCCTGAAATGTTGATGAACGAATATCCTTTGTTGCGCGCCAGGATTCTAAATGCAATTTTGAAGTAGCTCAAGAACATAGTACTTTGATTTGTATTGGTTGATTTAAATGATTTGATAATTCCTGGTCTGCATAGTAGAAGCACATCGATCGTGAACCTGACATCGGCTCTTCGTTTATTTGTCTGCTTTACTCGCTCCATATATAGC
>CAZNCO010000206.1:0-7537 GCA_964571345.1 uncultured Ohtaekwangia sp. | reverse complement strand
GTTCCGAAATGCTGCGTGTATTTGCCAATGATGTAATCGAGCCACATGGAGTTCTTTGCATTTAGCACGAGTTTGCCTGTTGTTGCATTGGCCGGTCGTGCAAAGGTCAATGTAATACTGCTTAAACTACTTGCGTTTGTGCTGGTCACATTAAAGGAATAAACATTACTGTCGATAGAAGAAAGAGCTCTTTGGCGATCCAGACCTATATTGTCTAACGCCTGTATCGGTTGTGAGGGTGATAAAAGCGTTTGGGCCTGCCCGTACTTGTCGAGAAGTACTCGGGACTTTGAAGGATGGTTGATCCATACAAGCTCTGCCAGATTGGTGTGCTGGACTTCATGCAATTCATTGGCGATTTTTAATTCATATGAATTATTAACACTTCTGAATTCTGGAAGAGGTAAATAATCATCGCGCTCCAGCGAAGGGTAAATCGCTCCGCCATACATCTCGCCAATAAATCGATACGAAGAACCATCACTTATGTACACATAGGGGCATGAGGACCCGGTGCCTGTATTAGTGGGCGGTGGTGTGGGCGATGTTTTGTTGGTAGCATTGCCTGCGATTACTGCAGCAGCTGTAATGATAGCCACCAGGGCAACTACACCAACTACCGTAGGGGAGATACCCGTCTTGGCGTCATAGATTTTTAATTTTTTAATAGCAGTATACGGAACTACGAGTTGACCTTCTGGCGAGTTTGAATACCATGAAATAAAGATGTGCATTTGATTTTTAAAAAGACGATAGTTGTTTTGCAGGGGTTCTATTGCGAAATACATTTCCTTTTTTCCTTCGTTTAACGTGGCACTCGTCACATGCCAGGCTTGATCTCCTTTTCGGAGGACAATGTACCTATCCATTAATGGTTTGGTTATTTTGGCAATATCAGAGATTGGCATGGTCTGATCTGCCTTTTCTTTATTGCCGATGTAAATGTTTGCACTGTCATGCCGATAGAAAGTGCGCTGAAGCAGCCGCCCGTCTTTTGTAGTGACAATGACCACATCGCCTTTTTGCAGTCCATTAATTTCAGCAAGAGGATCTTGCTGCTGCTGCCTCGAAATTTCCCTTAGCTTCTCCTTCACAGCTCCGGCATCACCGGAAATCTTATTGTTATGAAGTGCCGTTTTTTCCGTATAGGTACATCCTATTTCCATGGTTAGAAATACCACAATCATCAATCGCGAGAAAGGCGAGAGATATTTCCTAAACAGATATGAGTGAGTTTTTGGGAGAGATGGCAGGTTTCCTTTTGTGTTCATGGTAGTAGAATTAAAGGTGAACGATCAGGTTATGTGGTTATTGATCTACCCAATCCGCCTAGTCATACAACACAAGCAATCGTCAATTGATCAACATGTTCAAGGCAGTTGGTTTGGTGAAATCTTCATGATGGTATCAGAATATTCAATATGCATAGCTACGTATTTTTTCAAATCAAGCGCTATGACCAATTCTTCCGGCTGGAATGACTGATGTCACGATGAGGTGTGTTTCAAAAAAGATATCGTATAAATTCAATAGAACCTTTTGGTAGGCATTCGTGGGAAGCGCTTGGTGTGGCCAATGGTTGGAGATGCTGGCCTAAGTGAAACGGCTAAGATTGAGGGAGCGTAAAAGATATTGTGCTTCCCTTTCCTAATTTACTCTCGATCGTCAAACTGCCATTGTTTAATCGAACAAATTCACGACACAACATCAGACCGAATCCGCTACCCTTTTCGTTATGTGTTCCGTAGGTTGAAAAAAACTTTCCCTCCATTATTTCTTTGAGATGATGTGGTGCAATACCTACACCGGTGTCGCTCACAATCACACTCACGTGCCCATTTTCTGTCTTGTGATTGATGGATACTTCACCGCCTTTGGGTGTGAACTTGATTGCATTGGAAATCAGATTTCGAAGAACAGATAAAACATGATTGGAATCTGCAAACACAGTGACATTGTCTGGAATATTAACGTTTAACCTGATTTGTTTTACTTCCGCTTGTTCCTGAAATAATTCAATTGACCGTTTTACCACTTCGCTAACATTAACCGCACTTTTGTTTGAAATGGATTGTTGGCGGGTGCTGCGCGACCATTCCAACAAATCGTCAAGCAAACTCAACGCTGCGTGTACGGGTCTTTCAAGCATGTTTAATGCATCCTCCCGGTCTTTTCCTTCCGACACTTTGATCAACTTTGTAAGTTGGTTGATATTTGTCATCGGGCCTCTGAGGTCGTGGCCGATGATTGATAAAAGGGCATCTTTTGTTTTGTTAGCGAGTTTGAGTTTTTGCTCGCTCTTAAAAAGCCTGATGGCCAGCGCCACCGTTATTAACAATCCGATTACGGCAGTTCCAATGAATATAAATAGGATCTTGATGGTTTGATTACTGTTTTCCAGTTTGGCCTCCTTGAAACTATTCTCAAGCAATGCAGATCGAAGATCCTGCTCCTTTTTGTCTGCTTCGTATTTCATTTTTAGTTCTTCCATTGCATAACTCGCGGAAGCAATTCGAAGGCTGTCTCGCTCCATTGAGAATTTTTTAAAATACTGTAGTGACTTGACGTTATCGTGATTGCGTTCGTAATGTTCTGAAAGAAGATTGTAAACATAGGGCCGCTCGCGGGTCTCGCCCTGGTGATTAATCAAATCGAGGCTCAGGTTAAAATTCTTGAGAGCCAGAATATTTTCACCCATCAGGCTGTAGCATTCGCCCAGGGTGTAATAGATGAAAATCAATACTGAATTTGCATTAATTTTTTTTCCACTGTTCTCAGCTGTCGTGAGGTAGTCACGGGCTTTGGAATAATTTCCCATCCGCATGTGAGCTTCCCCGATATTGGCATTGTTAATGACGAGGTTAAAATGATTATTGATTTTGGTATTGATGCTCAAAGCCTGTTCGTGATAAGTCAGTGCCTTTCGATATTCTTTTCGAAAACTACAAATTGCTCCCAGGTGATCAAGATTGTCAGCGATCAACGCATTGTCACGAATTTTTTTAGCCACCTCCAGCATACGCGAATAAATGGCATTGGCTTCGTCTAGTTTTCCCAGGCTTATCTCAATCTGCCCCACTAGCATTGATGCGGAAATGAAATGAGCGGTGTCGTGCAACGATTCAAAACTGGCAGCAGCCTTTAGTCCGTGCTCCCAGGCACCTTCGTTGTTGGCGACTCTGAAGTTTACATTGGAGAGACCGAGATAGCACAGACCTTCGTTTAGTTTGTTTTTAATTGCCTTGGAAATAGCCAGGCCTTCAAAATATGCACTAATTGATTCACGATAGTTCCCTGCAGTTTCATGTATTTTACCTTTTTCCACCAATAGTCCGGCCGTGGCCGAAGAGTCTTGCAGATTTGTTGCTACTGCAATTGCCTTATCAAAATAGAGTGACGATGAGTCGGTGTGGCCCGCCTCTGCCAAACTGCGGGCTTGCTTTGCCAAGGCATCCATTGCGTTGTGTTTATCAGCAGCCGATGGTTGGCCAATGCAGGACCACGTTTTCAATGCAAGCATGACAATAAAAAGGAATCGCATTCTTAATCAGTCTGTAGAAAACGGGTAAATGGTTTAACAAAGATGGGCTAAATTTTAAAGATGAAAAATGGAAAATGATTAGTTATCCTACATCAACTAAACATCCTTAAAGCTCTCATTGTTCACTTATGTTTTGGCAAACTTAAACACGCTTTAAGCCGCTTCTAATGTGACGTGTATGCGAATTTTTCTATTCCTTCGTCCAGATTCGATTATTCAAGTTGAGATCTTCAATAATACCTGCCAGCAACCGTAGTTGGTAATGATATGTTTCCAATTTCCCATAATGAATGATTGGTGAGAATAGATTGGACTCAAACAAATTCTCGCGCGTGGGTATTGCTACATATACATGTGAATCTACAAACGACATTTCAATACTTCTTGTTTTTGAATTCGAAGTTAAAGATACATTCCATCAGCGCGGGCGAGCGGTACTAGTTTATTGCCGGATCATAAAATTCTGAACGAACGTTTTATGTTTCGTAAATAGCATCAGAAAGTATAAGCCGCTGGGTAAGTCGAATTTGACGCGCGTTTGATTTTCATTCAGTTCTTCAATAACCGCAAGGGCTCCATTCTGATAAAATATTTTCACCTGATCGCCATGTTCGATTAAAAAGTTTGTTTCCCAATTCAATTCAGAGGTAGTTACCGGATTAGGAAAGAAAGTAACTTTTGGCTCGCAGGGGCCTTCGTATCTGGTGGCTGCATTTTTGTGAGTGGTGGCAGACCCATCAAGATCGATCGACACAAGTTGGTAGTAAATATTGGTTTTGCAAATCAGGTGCTGGTCTTCAAATATATAAGTGCGTGAACCATCCACTGCCGCTGCTGCCGGGGGAATTTCTGCCATGTCTGTGAATTCAATGCCATCAACTGATTTTTGAAGCAGGTAATGTGAGAAATTAATTTCCGAAGCTGATTGCCACTCAACCCTGAAACCTTGGGAACTGGCAGATACATGAAAATACACCAGGGTGATGGGCAGTGCTCCCGCTGTAATCTCAAAAGGACCGGCCATGGATTGCCCTGTCAATAATAAGAGTGGAAAAGAAACCCCTTGTGTCACACTTCCTCCTAAGAGTCCTGTCGCTTGAATTTTCCCGCCTGCATTAACGATCATTACATCGCCATTGTCCAGATAAATGGTGGAATCCTGGATGACCAACGTGCCGTTCACCGTGATGTTGATGTTCGCTACATTGCTAAGGTTGAGTAAGAGGCTTGAAACGGTAACAGTAATGCCAGCGGGAATTACAATGTTGTCGGAGGCTGCCGGAGCACAATTGCAATCCCACACGGAATTGGTTGCCCAGTTTCCGTTGGCCACAGCTGTGCGTGTTGCACCCACTGCATGCTTAAAAAAAAGCAGTACTAACAGGACTAACACAAAACATGCTTTCTTACTCATATTGAGTGCTATAGTGATTTACGTACCGAGACCATCGGATTGATCCCGAAGATAGATGCAACACACAAAGAGGCTGATTGCGACATGGGAGTTATTCCTATTTAAAATCAAGCCGTCTATGAAGAAAAGCGAAATCCATCTGTCCGTTTCCAGCCTTACAAGATAATTTTTGTAAATTATTAGTGTGGAACCTAAAAGTATTATTAAGAGAAAACTTATTTACTCTACAGCAGGAACTATACTGATTATTCTAGGGGCAATTTTTTTGCCGATCGAATTAGGAATACTTGTTGTTTTGATTGCTTTGATCAATGTAGTGTGGTCCGAAAAAGTTCTTCGTCATATTCGCGCCTACCGCAGTAAGGACATCGATGTTATTCTCAACCGTTCGCCTAAGTACGATCTGCCAAAAAAAATATTACCGCGCATTGGCTACTGGATTTCTGCAATAGTGCTTGTTGCTGCGATGATTTTTATACTCTTCACGGCTTTCACAGACAGCCGGGTTTTGGTATTTCTACCATGCTTGCCAGGCGTTATTGTACTATCCCTTAATTGGAAAAAGATTATCATTTTTGATTTTGAGCATGGATTCATCACTGGCCTATATAAAGATCCAACCGTCAGGTTTGACAACAGTTATCAGACGATGCCAAATCTCAGAACAGAAGACATAACGCGCCAAACTTCCGGTGAGGGCATCCGCGTTTTCGATGGCGATGTATACTTCGATGTTTTCAAGAAAGACTTCAGGCCGGAAGTTTGGGAAAGAATTCGCATCAATTTTGAAAAATTACAAAACTGAATTGACCTTTCTTGTGTTTCAGAACCGGTCTATCACGGATCGACCAGATTCCTGTAAGTTCATGTGCGGAGACCACGTTGAGTATGTCATAAAAGGTCGGTGTAGCTCCACCGACCTTTAAAAATAAGCCAACCGGAAAACAATTGTTTACTTGTATGCAATAGCAGCACTGGACGGACCGGCCAACGGTAAAATGGATGTTGATTTAAATCCTGACGCCTTTGCCCACTTATTAAAATCATCAAACGTATAGTCAAAACCTTTTCCGGTTTCAATCAGCATGTTCAGGCTCATCATCAGGCCAAAAACATTTTTCTTTCTCTCGTTGTCGATAATTCCTTCAATAGCTACAAATGCTCCGCCTGCAGGAAGTGCGTCATAGGCTTTCTTCATCAGCATCAATTTTGTTTCTTCATCCCAATCGTGAAGAATGTTTCCCATCACCACGATGTCTGCAGCTGGAATCGCATCGTTGAAGAAATCACCGGAGGCAATTTTTACACGATCCGAAAGCTGAAAATGATTTACCGTTGCCTGTGCGATGGGAGCCACCGGAGGCAAATCGAAGCTTGTACAATGCATGTGTGCCTGATGTTTGGCCACCATCAGAGACAACAATCCGCTGGAGCCACCTACGTCCGTCAACGTTTTGTATTTAGAAAAGTCAAAGGACTGCCCGAATGCCATGAAGTTACCCATCTGCACGCCACTCATGGCCTTGATAAATCCCTTGAGCCGATCCTCATCTGCATATAATTCAGCAAATAGATTTTGCCCGTTCCTGGCTTCGTTTTGTGGGGCGCCCGTCTTTAGTCCTTCTTCCAGGTTGCCCCAGAAGTTGTAGAGCCGGTGATTCATCATTTCCAGAATTCCCCCGATGTAGCTGGGCTTCTTTTTGTCGAGGAAGAAATCGGTGTCGGGGCTGTTGGCGTAGCGTGCGCTTTCCAAAATTCCTTCGCGCGTAAGAAAACCGAAGGCATGCAATGCATCCAGGAAGTCGTACACATGTCGATCGGTCGACTTCAAATTCAAAAGTGATTTAATTGCTGCACCCGATAAGGATTTCTTTTCAGCCAGGTGCGTGAACAATTCAAAGTTCACAGCCGACAGCAGAGTTTTTGATGCCCAAAAGCCGGTGCCAATCTGCATGATGTTTGCAGGTGTAGGGTGATTGCCATGATGTTCCATATGGTTTTTTTAGGTTTAGATTTTTTGAGGTTGTATTAACTACTCAAAGCTGAAGGATCTTGTGATCAATCCTTTTAACCCAGGTTAAAAAAGCAAAAGGGATTTTAGATTTCTTTCGTAAGCCGTTTGCGCATGCGGCTTAAGGATTGTGGCTCTACGTTCAGGTACGAAGCGATGTATTGCAGCGGCACGCGCTGAAAGATTTCAGGATTGGTTTCCAACAGATTCAAATACTTCTCTTGCAGGCTCAGCGTTTTTATTTCACCCATGTTCTTCATGGATTGGGCAGCCCTGCGTGCCAGCTTCAACGTGTACCATTGCTTGAGCTTCGGGATTTTACCTTCAAGCATTTGAAAATCGGTTTTGGATATTTCAAGCAACACACAATCTTCAAGGGCCTGCACATACACTGATGAGAGTTAGCCTGAATAGTAACTGTCAATGTCTACGACCCACCAATCTTCAAACGAAAGCAAGACTACACGCTGCTGCACGCTGGGGTCAATCCGGTAGGAGCGCATGCACCCTTTATTGATGTCCGCTTTAAACTCGACACCGATCCAGGGCTGTACGTTGAAAGCCTTTTGGT
>CAZNCO010000205.1:0-7539 GCA_964571345.1 uncultured Ohtaekwangia sp. | reverse complement strand
GTTCTACACCACCGCTGTTTTCGTTTATCAAATCTATGGAAGCGGAGCCATCTGCCACAGTAATATTATTAAAAGTCAATTTTGAACTCCCAGCAATCTGATCCGTTGCTGAGCTCGAAGCGGAGGAAAAAGTAACCGTACCACTATTATGCACAAAGGTTCCATAATTGGTCAATGTTCCAAGAATGTTCATCGCAGCTGGGGCAGTAATGGAAACCCCATTTGCAATAGTAATATTGTTAAATGTTGTAATGGCAGAACCCGAAATAGCGGTACTAGCATCAAATTCTACCGTGCCTCCATTAGGGTCAAATGGAAGCGCGACAGAGCTTGTACTATTATTCGTAAATTCTCCAAAAATATTCAAAGTACCAGATGGAGCAGTTCTGCTTCCACCCGTATTCACTATGGTCAAGTTATAATAAGACGAGCTTGGTAGCTTAATGTTGCTTTGAGCAACCGAACCTGCGTATATAACAGTGTTTCCAGTTGCGGATGCATTTAAGATACCAGCTGGCGAGGAAAATAGCGCTCCACCCACCGTTAACTTTGAAGCCTCTTGATTCACCCAAGTGCTGCTTGCACTGCCTGCAGTCAGAGAACCTGCCAATGTTAGCGACCCATAATTAAATACTGTAACGCCTGCCGCAACCGTAAAGGATACACTTGAAGTCTGAGTCAGAGAGGCAGTAGGATTGATCATTCTATTCGAAGAAATCGTAATAGGCGTTGTCGAAAATGACCCTACACCGTCAAGAACTGGCGCAGTGCCGCTGCTACTCAATGTCAATGCTCCAGTTCCGCCCAAAGTTCCATTGAGATTTAAGTCACCGTTCACTGTTAAGGTTCCAGATGTATTAAGAGTACCCCCAACATTGATGGCGAGATGTTTTACCGATGCTGGTGAGCCGCTTTTTACTGTAACGGTATGACCATTCATGATTACTACATTATCGCTTGCACCAGGTGTACAGCTGCAAGTCCATGTGTTGCTTGCATCCCAATTTCCAGTCGATCTGTTGCTATAGATCACACTATAGACGCTTACGTTTAGCTTCGCGTACGGAGAAGAACCACTGCAACCTGTGTAAGTTCCCGTGACTTTTACGGTATCCGTGCCGGCAGCACCCCATTTCACAGTTATTGAATTGGTATTTTGACCAGATACAATTGTTCCACTACTTCCGATGCCTGCACCAATTTGCCACGCATAGGTATAGCCAGAAGCCGGTGCTATGGAATAGGTCTCATTTGACAAAGTGCCAGAGGTATTTGTTGGCGCATTCGCTTTACCTGTGATAACACCTGGAGCGATTGGATGCACATTAACATTTAATGAGACTGTTGAACCATTGGCACAACCATTATTCTCAACAACTGACACCGTTCGGGTTCCCCCTGTGGAAGTCCAGGCGACCGAAATACTATTTGTGCCCTGACCAGATGAAATCGTTCCTCCAGATGAGAGAGACCATGCATATGAGCTTCCTCCGCTATTTGAAACTGAATAAACTTGCCCCGATGAACCGTTACATACATCCGTTCCACTGACAGTAGTTATCGCTGATGTTGACGGAGCAGCGCAATTGGTGTCATCACCTAGGCAATATTGACCTGATAGCGTAGATAACCCTGATCGGCTTACGGTATTTACGTTTGCCGGAGTAAACGTAACATGACTCCCTAGCAATGCCCAATTGGTTGCAGCAGAGGCTCTAGTAAGTAATCGCGTGCCGTCATCAATACCATTGAATCCTGAGTTAGTAAAAGCAGTAAAATTATTTAGCGAGAGGCTTAAACTATAACTTGACGAACTAAAAGAATTATTTGTTGTAAGGGTCCAATAGCCATCATTGAAAGGATTGTATGTCTTATTTCCATCAGCATCTGTTAAATGCTGTGCCGAAAGGCTCCCCGGAGAAGAAGAAACAAAAGCCGCGATCAAAGACCCTGCCGTAGTTACGTTAGCAAGTGTCAATTGAAGCGGGCGATAAGCTGCCGAAGTGCCGACAGGAAAAAGTACGGGAGCGGATGGAGATGTTGTTGAGCCAATCCATCTTTCGAATTTCCCTATAATCGTGGGGCCCGAAGATAAACTCGCTGTATGCGTAAGTGCACCAACGTTTGTAGTGCTTGTGCCTAGTGTCAGTGTATTTGTTCCTACGTCAATATTTCCAGAGGTCATCGTCAGATTATCAGTTACACTAATATTGTTGTCAGCAATTACGCCAGCAGAATTATTGATTGTTAAGTCGTAAAAGGTATCACCTGAGACTGACGAAAGAGTTTGCCGGATGCTGCCATTAAAAATCACGGTGGAACCATTAGCGGTAAATATACCTCCATTGTTAACCCAATTTCCGATTAGAGTGATAGTTGTTGCACTTGCGGAAGAAGATCCGGCCAAGGCTGAATTAATTGTTAGATTTCCACTTATGGTATAACTAAAGGCCGAGAAAGTTTTAACTGCAGATGCATCACCAGAAATAGTAAGGTGCCAATACGTGAAACTATTTAAATTCGTTCGCTTTATTGTCTGAGTTGTGGAACTGTAATAGTTAACTGTGTTACCAGTTGCTGTTGCGTCAAGCTTTCCTGTACCTAAAAGTGCATCACCTACATTTAATGTAGAATTTGCCGCGTTTACCCAAATTGAAGTATTGTCATTTGATCCGTTTACAGTTCCACCGAACGTTATGGATCCATTATTCGTAACGGTTGAATTAGCACTTAACGTCACAGATCCTGTTCCTTTTATAAGACTTGACGAACTAAGAACAGTCTTGTTCCCGGTAATTGTTAATGTACCTGTATTTGAAATAACACCCGCCCCATCAATATTCCTATTTGCACCCGACAGAACCACAGACGAACTTCCAGCCCAAGTTCCATTGATAGTAATGCCGCCTAAAATTGTTATGGTTCCAGCTCCATTATCGTTTAAGATTCCACCAGAGTTGATCGTGAGGCTATTCATCGATGTACTTCCTTGCATCGTTATATTTGCTCCACTTACAATGACCACATCGTCTGTAATTGTAGGCACAACATTCCCCACCCAACTTCCTTTAGTACTCCAGTTACCCGTCACTGCATTTGAAACAATGGTTGTAGCAAATGCCTTTTGATTCCCTACAAACATTAGGAACAGCAGACCCAAGTAAACAGCTCGTTGAAAACTAGACTCGAGATTAGTCTCGTTTTTTTCAAATGCAGATAATACTACCGCATTTGCAGCATCATTTTTTTTCATAGCCAACTAGTATATAGACCTTACAAAGGTAGTATTTTCATAAATAAACATGTGAATTCGGGAGGCTAAAGAACTGTGCCAATAAATAGAATTCGCTCTATGCCTCAAATTGATTATAATCAGTAATTCCGAGATCCCACTTTGGGACTATGATTTTTACCAAAACACAAGTAGTGTTTTTAATCAGGTTTAGAAATAAACCTTGATGAGTTGAACATGACCACTATTGCACCCCGTCCAAAATTAACCGACTCTCCTCCAAGTCGAGTTCATATTCGATTTTACGTAAGGCTTCTTCCGATATCTGACCCTCTTTGCGCATAGAAATGAGAATACCCCGCTCTACCTTCAGGATTTCCTTTTGCACACGATGAAAGTCTGTTACCTGGTCGATCGTTAGTCGGCCCTGGTTGTTGTCGCGATGGATACGCAAGCTGCGAATCTCGTATTTAGTTTTGATCTGATTAAGCACTTCATCACTCAAGCCGATCGAGTAATTTTCTTCAATATGCTCAATTACTCGGTTCACTATTTTCAGACGCGCCTGCTTCTCTTCGTGCACCTCCTCTTCACTCGGCTTAAGTTTAAGCCATTTGATTAGATATGGCAGCGTAAGGCCCTGTAACACTAGCGTGGCAAAGATCACTGAAAAAGTAAGGAAGATGATCATGTCGCGATTTGGAAACGGAATTTTGTCCGTGACCATGAGTGGAAGTGCAAGAGCTGCCGCCAAAGACACCACTCCACGCATCCCGCTCCACGCTACGATGCTCACTTGGCGCGGATCAGGCTTAGGTTCTCTGGCACGCACAGTCCTACTCACCCATCTTGGCAAATAGGCGCCCGGGTAAACCCACACAATCCGCATGACAATGGTGGCTATACTTATCAGTGAACCATACGCAATAAGTGTAAGCGTTGAATGATTTTCGATATGTTTCAAAACCACAGGTAATTGAAGCCCAATAAAAATAAATATCAGCCCATTCAAAATGAAAATCACAGTATTCCAAACAGACACCGCATTTAACCTCGACTGGTGATTAAATATCTCTGACGAATTCCAAGAAAGAAAAAGGCCACAAGACACTACCGACAATACACCTGACACATGAATATTTTCTGCGAGCAAGTATGCAATATAAGGGGCAAGAAATGTTAATGTGGTATCATTAATTGCGTTATCCGGTGTAATCTTATGTATCCATTTGAATACCTGCCCCAACAATAAGCCCACGACAATGCCTACAATCGCCACATACAGGAAGTTGATCGTTGCCAACCAAAAAATAAAAGTACCTGTTGCTGCGGCTGCGATACCATACTTGTAGGCAATTAATCCGGTTGCATCATTCACTAAACTTTCACCTTCCAGGATAGTAATAATTCTTCGGGGAATTGAAAGACCTTTAGTGGCGGAGGTGGCTGCAACAGCATCGGGTGGTGAAATTATCGCACCAAGCACAAATGACTCTGGCCATTCAAAACCTGGAATAAAATAATGCGCTATTACAGCGATCATTGTTGTGGTGAAAAGCACACACCCAATAGCAAGTAAACTGATGGATCGCTTGGCAGCTTTGAAATCAGGCCAAGAGGTTGTCCAGGCGGCCCCATATAAGATAGGCGGAAGGAAAATTAGAAACACAATATCCGGATCAAGGGAGATAACGGGGAGCCCAGGAACAAGACTAATAGCAATACCAACCAAAACAAGGAGAATCGGGTAGGGAATCTTTATTCGATCCGCAACCTCGGCCAGTGCCGTTATCACGATTAACAAAAGAATAATTATCGTAACATTCTCCATTCCACAGTCGATTACTAAGGTGTCAAGTTGCAAAAAAGATCCAACATTTTAATAGTACAAAAAGATTTCACAAAATCCGCTAAAACTATTTCATTCACTTTTCTGAACCTTTTTAGTACTTTCATGTTGAATTAGAATGATGAGGATTGCCGTAAGCAGAAAAGAACATTTTAACGCAGCTCACAGACTTTATGTAAAGGATTGGACTGATGAAAAGAACAACCTAGTTTTCGGCAAGTGCAATAATCCCAATTTTCATGGCCACAATTATGAACTAGTTGTTACGTTGATTGGCGAAATAGACCATGAGACAGGCTATGTTTTTGATATGAAGATTTTGAGTGACCTGATTAATGAACATGTTATCAAACTATTCGATCATAAAAACCTTAATTTAGATACTACATATTTTAAAACATTAAACCCAACCGCTGAAAACATCGCTGTAGTAATTTGGAAAATTCTTAGACAGCTGATTGATAGCCGTTACGAACTTAAAATCAAATTGTATGAGACAGAAAGAAATTGCGTTGAATATCCGGCCCATTAGACCAATTGATGAAGCGGATGAAGATCATCCCATCTCATCGTTTGATACACCTTTGCGCGATGATGCCTTTGAATTATCTGATGACGAAAAGGTAGAAAAGATTGAGTCTCACTTCCGTGAGATTATGAATGTTCTTGGTCTTGATTTAACAGATGACAGCTTAAATGGAACACCTAAGAGAGTTGCCAAGATGTTTGTAAAAGAAGCTTTCAGCGGACTTAATCCAGCAAACAGACCCACTGTACGCTTGTTCGAAAACAAGTACAAATACGATCAAATGTTGGTGGAGAAAGACATAACATTTTATTCGCATTGTGAACATCATTTTGTGCCCATTTATGGCAAAGCCCATGTGGCATATTTCTCTTCAGGAAAAGTGATTGGTCTTTCAAAGATTAACCGGTTCGTGCAATTCTTTGCCAAGCGCCCACAGGTGCAAGAGCGATTAACTGTTCAAATAGGGAAGGAACTTGAACGTGTGCTTAATACCCAGGATGTTGCAGTGGTGGTTGATGCAAACCATATGTGCGTTGCTTCACGCGGAGTAGGCGACACCAATAGTAAAACTGGTACTGCTTATTTCTCTGGCAAATTCAAAGATGAAAATGTAAAGCGGGAATTCTTGAACTACATCAATGCCAAGTAGATCGGCAAGTCACTAGTTCTTTTTCTTGTCTTCAGTAACTCCTTTTACGTAAGCCACACGATACACTCTTGAGGAAAATCCTCCTGTATTATCGGCTACCAGATAGATTTCAAACTCACCATCAGGCAGCAAAATTTCTTGGTTAACAAGTAAGTAATTGTTAGACGCCTGATTAATTAGCAATGATAATTCCTTAATTGGCTTTTTGTTTTGCCTATCTTTTATTCTCAGATCTACGGAGTTGAGGCCGTAAATTGATTTTACTTCGGCATTTATGATAAACTTACCATCAGAAAGATAGGAGATAGAATCTGCGGGAACTGACCATCTAATGGTTGGAATAGAAATTGAATAATTCTTTTTGAGATCGCTAAAATCAACACTAATCTCGTTTGATTTTGCAGATAAGCTTTGTGATAACACATCAAATGAGATAAAGATCACACATATTAAAATTAAAAAATTACGTATAACAATCATTTTCCTGGTGTTGATGGCGGGTCAGCCAGAGAATTATTATATGAATTACCAGACTTTCCACCAAGAATAGTTGCTCCTGCACCGAGCACTAAAACTGCTCCCGCCTTTAAAATCATAGGAGTGCGAGGTTTAATGGTGAATGAAGAAGTGAATAGAAAATCATTAGGATCAACGGCATTGGTAAATTTCAAGCGATAATGCTTACTACTCTTTGCTTTTTCAGGAATAGCCCAATCGTATTTTCCGTTATTAGGTAAATTTTCTATACTCCAAACCAATTCCTTGTTTTTGTAAAGCTCAATATTCACCTTTCCATCCTTGTTTCCGGACGCCCATGTAATTGGATAGTTCCGTCCGCGTTTGAAGACCAGGCCTTCCTTAAACTCAGCAAGGTTAACGAAAGGTGCTTGCACATTCCCTATAATTTTGAAGATCAGATTTCCTTTGAATGCACCCAGTTCCGCTATGATATCCCACGTAATCTTTTTGTCAGCTCCGGGTTTAATATCCATTCCAACATCGCCTTTTACCTTTGCGAGAGGGGCCGTAAAACCATCAAGGGAAGAAAAAATATTAATTGCATATTTCCGATCTGCGTTCGGATCTTTAAGATCATACCAAATGATAATTTTGTTACCACGCACATCGATGCGATCGATTTGCATCTCTTGACCAAATGCAATTTCTGCGATGAAGCAAAAAAGCAATAATAGAAACCTCTTCATCATGGCAAAATAATTTTACCGTTGGATACAAAATTTCTTTTCTCACCACGCACGGTGATGCGATAAATGTAAAGC
>CAZNCO010000204.1:0-7578 GCA_964571345.1 uncultured Ohtaekwangia sp. | reverse complement strand
AAATAGCGTGATCATAACCGTAGCAAACTTGTAGCGAATAGGAACAGAAGTCTACGGATTACCACCGGTGACTTTGTTTTAACAGTAACCCGCTAGCATGCGTGAGCAAAGGCACGCACTGCTTAGATCGACATCATTTCCCATCTGATTGAGTTAAACTTATTTAGAACGAGTTAGCAAATCCCTCTAATTTCAAAATAAAAACAAATAAAGCCATGTCAAAAATAATAGACTTTGATGCAAAAGCCAGGCAAAAACTTAAAGATGGAATCAACGCGCTTGCTGATGCTGTAGTTATTACACTCGGACCGAAGGGCAGAACTGTCGTCTTTGAGAAAATGTCAGGCGAGCCACAGGTTTGCAATGATGGCGTTACAGTTGCAAAAGAAGTCGAGTTGGATGACCCGGTAGAAGATTTAGGCGCCAAAATGCTGCGCCAGGCTGCAGTGAAAACTTCGGAGACTGCAGGAGATGGAACCACCACTGCGACTTTGCTCGCACAAGCGATGATCAATATTGGACTGAAAAGAATAGAAGCCGGAGTGAACCCCGTAGAGGTACGAAGGGGAATTCAAAAAGCGGTGAAGGTGGTGGTACAAGAAATGCAGAAAATGTCGGTTACAATTGGAGACGACATCTCGAAAATAGAACAAGTAGCTACCATTTCTGCAAACAACGACCCGGAAATTGGGAAGCTCATTGCCGAAGCGATGACGAAAGCCGGAAAAGAAAGTGTCATCACTATTGAAGAAGCCAAGGGCATGGAAACAAAAATAGAAGTAGTGGAAGGAATGCGCTTCGATCGCGGCTACCTGTCACCCTATTTTATTACCGACCCTGAAAAACTGGAAGTGAATTTTGAAAATCCCTTCATTTTAATTCACGACAAAAAAATCAGTGTAATAAAGGACATCGTTCCTCTTTTGGAAAAAGTAAGTCAGGCCTATGCTCCCTTATTGATCATTGTAGAAGATATTGACACGGAAGTGCTGGCAACGTTGGTGGTGAATACTATTCGTGGCGTAATAAAAATTGCAGCCATCAAAGCTCCCGGTTTTGGCGACAAGCGAAAAGAACTTTTGCAAGACATCGCAATACTTACCGGAGGATCTGTTATCTCAGAAGAGCAAGGCCTCAAGTTGGAAAACACCGAACTAAATCAACTGGGCCGTTGCGAAAAAATCACGATCAATAAAGAAACTACAACACTGGTTAACGGTCTTGGCAAGAAGGATGAAATTCAAAAGCGCATCAGGCAAATCAAAGCCGAGCTGGAAAAAAACCAGCACGATTATGATAAAGAAAAACTACAAGAGCGACTTGCCAAATTAACAGGTGGTGTGGCTGTTGTCTATGTCGGTGCAGCCACGGAAGTTGAATTGACAGAAAAGAAGGATCGGATTGACGATGCTTTGAACGCAACAAAAGCTGCGCGGGAAGAGGGAATTGTTCCGGGAGGTGGCGTGGTTTTCCTACGAGCTATTCCGGCTCTTGAATCGCTTCAACTTGAAAGTGAAGAAGAACAAATTGGAATTATGATTGTAAGAAAAGCACTAGAAGAACCTCTGCGCCAGATTCTGGTGAATGCCGGATTAGAACCCACAGAAATTCTTCAACGGGTAAAGGCAGGCAGTAACGATTTTGGATTCAATGCTAAAAATGAAAAGTTTGAAAACCTGCAATCCACCGGCATTATTGACCCAACCAAGGTTGGCCGCCTGGCCCTCGAAAATGCCGCATCCGTTGCGATGATGATGCTCACCACAGAATGTGTAATCGCTAAGAAACGCGAGAAAGAAAAAGAAGAGATGCCAATGGTATCAGCTATGTAACATAAGTCTGTTAAACTATTAATCCAACGTGCATGCTTGAGACGAATCATTTGTCACTTCTGGAAGAACCCAACGTAACCAATTACGATTCTCTTGTTCAATCTTTCAGTTGGGATTATGAAAAGAAACAACTTTCGGGGTTACCCGGAGGCAAAGGTCTAAACATTGCTTACGAAGCCGTGGATCGGCATGCCGACAGTAAACTAAGAAATCATATTGCGCTTAGATGGATACGAAAAGATCGCTCGGCAAAGGATTTTACGTATCACGATTTGCAAGAACTCAGCAACCGCTTTGCGAATGTATTAACGCTTCTTGGTGTAAAGAAGGGAGAGGCCGTCTACGCCCTTATGGAACGAATTCCAGAGTTATATATCACCGCTCTTGGAACACTGAAAAAGACAGCGGTATTCTGTCCATTATTTTCTGTGTTTGGACCAGAACCCGTCTTTCAGCGACTGTCACGGGGTGATGCGAAAGTTTTAGTGACCACACACGATCAGTACTCAAAAAAAATAAAACCGTTATTAGAGCGACTTCCATCTCTTCGCCATGTGTTACTGACAGATGCTGAAGCCGACCTCGATCCAAAAGTTTTATCGCTCCCGATTTTAATGTTAAAGGCATCAACTGCGTTTGAGATCCCTCCTACTCAACCTGATGATCCTGCATTATTACATTTCACCAGTGGAACTACGGGTATGCCAAAGGGAGCCTTGCACGTACATCGGGCTGTGTTGATGCACCTGGTTACCGGAAAATTAGTTCTTGATTTTCATCCTGATGATATTTATTGGTGCACAGCAGATCCGGGCTGGGTTACCGGCACATCGTATGGCATCATAGCACCCTTGGTAAATGGTGTTACCAACATCGTAGATGAAGATGAATTTGATGCTGCGCGATGGTACTCCATTTTGGAAGAACACAAAGTTAATATCTGGTACACAGCTCCTACTGCTATCAGGCGACTCATGCGAATGCATATCAAACCACGTCTGCAATACAATCTCGAACATCTACGATTAATATTAAGCGTAGGCGAGCCGTTACACGCAGAAGCCGTTCGCTGGGGCGAAGAAACATTCGGGTTTCCAATTCTCGACAATTGGTGGCAAACCGAAACAGGAGGCATTATGATTTCAAACTATCGCAGTATGAAAGTGAAACGCGGTTCTATGGGCAAACCTCTTCCTGGAATTACAGCAGCGATCGCAGAAATAACCGATACCAACTTTAACATAATTACGGAGGCCAACAGAGATGGACACTTGGTTATTAAGCGAGGTTGGCCTTCCATGTTTAAAACATATTTACATGAAGAAGAGCGCTACATAAAATGTTTCCTGGAAGATTGGTATATCACAGGCGACCTCGCACATCGTGATGAAGATGGATATTACTGGTTTGTGGGGCGGGCCGATGATATTATCAAGACCTCCGGGCACATGGTTGGGCCATTTGAGGTGGAGAGTGCATTAATGGAACACCCGGCCGTGGCGGAAGCGGCCGTGATTGGCAAGCCAGATCCCATCATTGGTGAGATTGTAAAAGCATTTGTAGTGTTGAAGGCCGGCAACGTGCAGAGCGAGGATATGAAACTAAACATCATCGCTCATGCAAGGAAAAAATTAGGCCCCGCTGTGGCACCGAAGGAACTTGCCTTTATTGACAGCCTTCCTAAAACACGCAGCGGAAAAATTTTACGAAGGCTTTTGAAAGCACGCGAATTAGGATTACCGGAAGGAGACTTATCAACACTAGAGCAATCATGATTATGGAACAACAAGTTCTTGAAGCGGAAACTATTGATATTGATCGTGAGCAGGGATTAAAGTATCTGTATCAGATGATGCTCATCAGACGATTTGAAGAGAAATCTGCTGAGATGTACACGAAAGAAAAAATCCGTGGCTTTTTGCATTTATATATTGGCGAAGAAGCGGTGGCGACCGGTGTGATTAATTGGCTGAATCCGGAAGACAATCTTTTCTGCACCTATCGTGAACATGGACATGCAATCATTCGTGGCATAGATCCGGGCGTTATCATGGCTGAGATGTATGGCAAGCACGAAGGTTGCAGTAAAGGCCGTGGCGGATCGATGCACTTGTTCGATGCCAAAACAAAATTTTTTGGCGGCAACGCGATTGTAGCAAGCCATCTTCCTGTGGCCGTTGGCTTTGCGTTGGGCGATAAGAAAATGAAACGGAATCAAATCACGTGTTGCTTTTTTGGCGATGGAGCTGTTGCAGAGGGAGAATTTCATGAAGCGATGAACCTGGCCTCACTTTGGCAAACACCGGTGTTGATGGTTTGTGAAAACAACCAGTATGCGATGGGTACAGCGCTTCGGTATTCTCACGCTCAAACGGATCTCGAAAGGAAAGCTCCGGGTTATGGAATCGAGTCAGCGACTGTAGACGGGATGGATTTTCTGGCGGTATTGAAAGCCGCAAAGAATGCAGTGGAATACATCAGGATCAATAGCAAACCATTTTTCCTAATCTGCAATACATATCGCTTTCGTGCGCACTCTATGTTTGATGCTGAACTTTATCGCGAAAAATCCGAAGTAGAAGAGTGGAAAAAGCGAGATCCCATTCCGCAGTTTACAAAATATATTATCGACCATTCACTTTTGAATAACGAAGAGTTAAAGGAAATAGAAAACCGAATCGAAAAAGAAATTCAACAGGCAGTGGATTTTGCGGAAAGAGGAACATGGGAACCTATTGAACAACTAACAAATCTTGTTTACAAGTGAATTTGAATGATCCAGTTCATTATAAAATAAAACACATAGCCATGAACGAAGTATTAAAAACGATTTACGAGCGCAGGGCTGTAAGGAAATACAAAGACCAGCCTGTGAGCCAACAATTGATCGAAGAAATTATCGATGCGGGGCGCATGGCGCCATCTGCTATGAACCGTCAATTGTGGAAGTTTTACGTAATGACGGATAAGGAGCAACTAAAATCACTCTCCCCTTTTATTGTTAAAGTTGCTAATAAGTTCTTGAGCTGGGCACACGGGATTGATCCATCAAAAACTACAGACATCATTTTTCACAATGCTCCTGTAGTGATTTTCATTACGGCACCCAAAAAAAATGAATGGGCGGCTATCGACATTGGGATGTGCTGTCAGAATATGATGCTTGCCGCCAAGTCGCTGGGTCTTGATACATGCCCTATTGGGTTTGCAAAATTCCTTGAGAAGACAAACAAGGTTTCAATTCTTGGTTTGTCGTCTTCTGAAGAAATTAAACTTGCGATTATACTTGGCTATGGCGATGAAAACCCTCCAGTGCATGAACGAAAAAAAGACAATGTAAAATTCTTGACGCACGAGATGGCCGAAGTTTAGAAAAAATGAGTCATGAAAATTTCACTTCGTGAATCGATAAAACAAGGATTGCGTGAAGCACTATCGAATGACAACCATGTCTTCCTGATGGGTGAAGATGTGGGTCGATACGGTGGTGCTTTTGCAGTGAGTAAAGGATTGCTACAAGAGTTCGGTCCTGACCGAATAATGGACGTTCCCTTGTCAGAGTCCGGTTTTGTTGGTGCCGGTATTGGTGCGGCATTGGCTGGCATGCGACCTGTAGTTGAAATTATGACAGTCAATTTTAGTTTGCTTGCTTTTGATCAGATCGTCAACAACGCAGCTACGCTTTTACACATGTCAGGCGGACAATTCAATGTGCCGGTGGTGATCCGCATCAGTTGTGGAATTGGCCGCCAACTTGCCGCACAGCATTCCCATAGCTGGGAGCCATTGTTCGCGCATATTCCCGGATTGAAGGTACTTTCCGTTGGCACACATGAAGACGCGAGAACGATGCTGCTCGGAGCATTGAAAGATCCAAATCCGGTAGTCATTTTTGAATACACTGCTATGCTCAATCTGGAAGCAGAGGTTGCCGACAGGGAACCCGAAGACATTGAACACGCAAAAGTTTTGAGAACCGGAAAAGACATTTCACTCATTACATACGGTGCTGGCGTATATAAATCACTTGATGCCGCCAAAGAATTGGCGGAAGCAGGAATAGATGTGGAAGTAGTTGATCTGCGGGTGCTCAGACCTTTGGACGAAAAAACATTTCTTACATCTGTTTCTAAAACGCATCGTGCACTGATTGTTGAAGATGCCTGGCAATCGGTCAGCATCTCTTCTGAAGTAAGCGCGCGCATTGTAGAAAAATGCTTTTATGAATTGGATGCACCTGTGCAACGATTGGCCGGAGCGGAAGTACCGATCCCGTATCCTAAACACTTGGAAGATGCATCGATACCTCAAAAAGCACAGATTGTGTCAGCTATTAAAAAAATGATGAGTCATGGTTGAGTTTAGAATGCCAAGCCTCGGTGCCGACATGGAAAGCGGCTTTCTTCGCGAATGGAAAATGAAAGCCGGAGATCCCATAAAACGTGGCGATATTATTGCGGAAGTTGAAACACAAAAAGGAATCATTGACATCGAAGTATTTGACGAAGGTATTGTTGGTGAGTTGCTGATTAAAGAAGATGAGAAAGTTCCTGTCGGCACATTGATGACACACATCTTAACTACTGAAGAGGTACAAGCCGGCATTAAGCCCCAGCCTGCGAAAGAAAAGGAAGAGACAGTAACGTCAACACTAAAAGTAGATGTCGAAAAAAATCAACCTATTCCTGCTCACCATTTAAGAGCCTCGCCTCTCGCCAAAAAAATTGCGGAAGAAAAAGGAATTGATCTTTCAAAAATCAAAGGCAGTGGACCAGATGGTGCGATCACCCGCGAGGATGTTGAACGTTCTACCGCAGCGTTGACTGCTACTGCCCTACCTGCGAAATCCGCCACCGAAAATATTAGGGCAGCTGTGGCCGCGGCTATGAGTAAATCGAACCGCGAAATACCGCACTATTATCTGCAAACTAAAATTAATATGAAGCCAGCGCTTACCTGGCTTGAGATAGCGAACAAACAACGGAGTGTAAAAGACAGACTTCTTCCTGTAGTGCTGTTAATCAAAGCCACTGCAAAAGCACTGATGGATGTTCCTGATCTTAATGCATGGTGGGATAACGGGCTGCAACGTAAACAAGATATTCATATTGGTTTTGTCGTTTCACTTCGTACGGGGGGAGTGATTGTTCCTGCCATTCATGACGCGGACAAAAAATCATTGGATGAACTAATGCAAAACCTTTCGGACATGATTCCAAGAGCACGCGCTTTGAAGTTGAGGAGTTCAGAACTTTCAGACTCAACAATCACCATCACCAACCTTGGCGAGGGCTCTGTGGAGACTTTGTTGGGTGTCATCTATCCGCCTCAAGTAGCTTTGGTTGGCTTTGGCGGAATTACAGAACAACCCTGGGCTGAGAACGATATGATTGGCGCAAGACCTGTGTTGACTGTTAGCTTATCAGCAGACCATCGTGCCACCGATGGAAATACAGGTAACCAATTTCTCACAGCTATAAAAAATTATTTACAAAAACCGGAACAACTATGAATGAGAACGACATAAAACAAACGCTGTTTCGGCTTCTGAAAAAAATCGCACCCGATACCGAGCCAGAGACTCTGAAAGCAGACGACAACATCCGAAAAAAATTGACAATCGATTCATTCGACTATCTGCAATTTATTGTTGGCATAGATGAAAACTTTGGCATCCAAACCCCGGAAGAAGACTACGGAAAGATCGGCACCTTAAAAGAAATTGTAGATTATATCACTCAAAGGA
>CAZNCO010000203.1:0-7666 GCA_964571345.1 uncultured Ohtaekwangia sp. | reverse complement strand
GAGTAGTGATATGTGTAAAAGCAATTTACAATGCCTGGCACTGCTATACCAAAAAAAGAAAACCTGATAAAACTATCAATATTATTGAAACCGTTTTTTGATCTAGTTAAACTCCGGGCAAGAATCCATGAGGTAAAAGCTATTGCCGATTCATGAGTTGCTAAAATCAAATGCCGGGTAATGCCACCCGAAGCTTTCCAAAGAAAAAGTGTGAATAACGCATTCAGATAGATCGGCACCAGTACTCGGGGGCCAAACCAATGAATTGCAATGATACCAATGGCCGTGGGAAGTTATAGCAAAAGGGAATTATCAATGTTACGCAGCTGCACGGAAACGACAGATGCTGTCATCATCAAAGCCAAAATCTGGAAATCGTGGACAAATTTTCGAGCTAAAAACGGATTTGTGTCTGAAATTATCACTGCAACAAAAAAGTGAAACCGTGTAAAGGTAAACAAAACAGCTTGACTACCTGCGGGTGTTTGCGGCACCTCCTAAACAAACTATTGAATCTCCGAAAGGGCATTTATTCAAAATCCTGCCCAAACTCATTTGCTTACAACCCTGAAAAAGTTACTTTTGCGGCATAAATTTTCAGGAAAACTGGAATTTTTATAAAGTGTTATAAATCAACTTACTATCAAACAAATTATAGAATGGCGAACTACGGCAAAATCACTCAGGTAATCGGTCCGGTTGTGGACGTAGCCTTTGACGAACCAGGCACCAAACTCCCGAACATCCTTGACTCACTGGAAGTAACCAAAAATGACGGAACGCGCATTGTATTGGAAACACAGCAGCACTTGGGTGAAGATAGAGTCCGTACCATTGCCATGGACGGAACCGAAGGGCTAGTGCGCGGCATGAAAGTGTTAGACACAGGAATGCCTATCAAGATGCCGATTGGTGACGATATCAAAGGACGCTTGTTTAATGTGATAGGCGAAGCGATCGATGGTATCAAGCAGCCTGATGGAAAGCAATCATTGCCTATCCACCGCTCCGCCCCTCGTTACGAAGATTTATCGACTTCTCAGGAAGTTCTTTTTACCGGTATTAAAGTGATTGACTTGATCGAACCTTACTCAAAAGGTGGTAAGATTGGTTTGTTTGGTGGTGCTGGTGTGGGCAAAACTGTATTGATTCAGGAGTTGATCAACAACATTGCAAAAGCATATTCTGGACTTTCTGTATTTGCGGGTGTAGGTGAAAGAACGCGCGAAGGAAATGACCTTCTTCGCGAGATGATTGAAGCTGGAATCGTGGATTACGGTCCTGAATTTATGAAGTCATTGCATGAAGGCGGATGGGATCTTTCAAAAGTCGATTCTGCGAAACTAAAAGAATCAAAAGCAACCTTTGTGTTTGGTCAGATGAATGAGCCTCCTGGAGCACGTGCTCGCGTGGCATTGAGTGGTTTGACTGTTGCCGAATATTTCCGCGATGGCGATGGCCAAGGCAAAGGGAAAGATATTCTGTTCTTTATTGATAATATCTTCCGTTTCACTCAAGCGGGATCAGAAGTATCTGTATTGATGGGTCGTATGCCATAAGCGGTGGGATATAAGACTACGTTAGCAACTGAAATGGGTGCCATGCAAGAGCGTATTACTTCAACGAAGAACGGTTCGATTACGTCCGTTCAGGCCGTTTACGTACCTGCCGATGACTTGACTGACCCTGCTCCTGCTACAACATTTGCTCACTTGGATGCAACAACAGTATTGAGCCGTAAGATTGCCGAGTTGGGTATTTACCCTGCGGTGGATCCATTGGATTCGACATCACGTATCCTTCGTGCCGACATCGTTGGTGAAGAGCATTACAATTGTGCTCAGCGTGTGAAAAACATTCTCCAGCGTTACAAAGAATTGCAAGACATCATCGCCATCTTGGGTATGGATGAATTATCTGATGAAGATAAGCAGACAGTATTCCGCGCAAGACGTGTTCAGCGTTTCTTATCACAGCCATTCCACGTAGCCGAAGCCTTCACTGGATTGAAAGGTGCCCTTGTGGA
The DNA here is from genome assembly GCA_964571345.1 of uncultured Ohtaekwangia sp. GTDB lineage: Bacteria > Bacteroidota > Bacteroidia > Cytophagales > Cyclobacteriaceae > ELB16-189. The sequence continues at coordinate 5,640 of CAZNCO010000203.1, read as the reverse complement.
TATTAAAGACACGATCAAAGGATTTAACATGATCATGGACGGTGAGTTAGATCACCTTCCTGAGATGGCCTTCAACCTGGTAGGTAGCATCGAAGAAGCTATCGCGAAGGGCGAGAAGATGATGGCCGAAGCAAAAGGATAATTTTAATTTGAAAAATTGGCGATTTGAAGTTTTGAAAATTCGATTTTGGTAAAAAAGTCTTCAAATCGCCAGTAATTTCAAATCGGTTAAGTTTCAAATTTTCAAATTGAAGTTATGCTATTAGAAATAATCACACCTGATAAAAAAGTATTTGAAGGCGAAGTGAGCGTAGCCACTTTTCCTGGTTCAGACGGATCGTTTCAGGTATTGAATACGCACGCACCTCTTGTAAGCCTGCTCCAGGGAGGTGTGGTTTCTTACAAATCTAAAGAGGGCAATAACCAGGTACAGATTACGGGTGGCGTGGTTGAAGTATTGAAAAACAAAGTGATTGTACTTGCTGACGGTGTAGTTGATTAGCAGATCATTTATCTCATTTCTTAAAGTTCCATTAGCCAGTCAATCTGGAGAATGGAATTTTACTTTTAGGGAAGTCCATTCCCATTGCAAACGCGCTCATCAATCCGCTAAACAAACTTACAGCCACCGATTCCATCCCGAAGTTCCAACGAAAAGTCATGGGAACAGAAGCGTCTATAGTCGTAATAAATGCTCCTATGATAATGAATAACAATGCAAGCCATTGATACAATCGAAGATTAAGAATAATTTTTGTTTGCACTTCGCCTCTGTATGCTTCTTCTACAAACCGTGCTAGACCATTTAGGATGAAGTACAATCCCAAGATAAGCGCGGCTGATGCCCCTCCGTACCATAATCTCCAAATGACAGCTCCGGTAATGAAGTTTCCCGCTATAGAGTACAATTGTGTATTATGAATCGGCACGCCCTTCAATCCGGATATTTGACACACGCGGGAGTGTTCATTTAAATAAATAATTCCTATTGCTTTTGAAGCAATCCCGCCATGACAGCATCCCTGGACAAGGCATCGTAAGCGACCTATTCCTTGAATGACAGGGGAAGCCAATGCAAATGAGGTTATCAGCATCAACAAAGATGTTCCGAAGAAAAAACAGCTCATCAAAGTTCCTAGAATTCCTCCAGCGATTGCCCCGTAGTAACCGAAAGGTCGTAGCATGATTGAAGAGCCTTCAGCAAATTGCCCCCAAAATGCACCACCCAATAAAGTTACTGTTGTTACTGTAAGGATAGCTCGACCATCCTCAACAAATTGTGCCACTAGAAAAATTCCAGCAAAACAAGCCAGACCTGCATAAAGAGAGTGACTGATCACTCGCAAACGCCCCAACATGTAAGAGTGCCAGGAATTTGCAAGCGTCTCGCACTTCGATTGAATAAACCTCCAAATAGTCCCGCGCGCATCGACAATCTTAAATGCACACACTCCAGCAATAACGTCAGCGATCGAATGATTTCCAGTGGCACAGCAACTAAAGGCAATCACAAGTGCCCACGCCCACCAGATCCATTTCCATTTTTGATAGGTAGCTGCCCATGCACTCGCAGCAACAAAAGCCCAAATCACGTGGAATGAAGGAAAAGCAGCTGCCTGCGTGTCAAGATTCCTTTCCCAAACAATAAGGTTATTTAAGAAGCTAACATCACCTACTGGTCTTTGAGATGCATAAAACGGTAGCACAAAAAGCAGAAAGCTACCAACGCCCGTTGCCCACCACGATGTGATCATGAAATTTCTCAGGTCTGATCTATTCTTCTGCACAAAGGGCGCCAAAGCAACAAAAAAATATATCGACAAATAGGGTATTTCTGCCCATTCCAAAACCGGCCAAGATTTTTCAAACCAAAATGTAGTATCGGAAAAATAGTTGGCTACCCCCAAATAGACGAACAGCTCATACAAAATGAACCAAGGAACAAAAACTGCAACAGCTGATTTGAATTTATCAAGTAGAGTCAGAGGCGCATTTCCCTGCCTCGGCAAATCAAAAACACTTTCACTTTGTATTTGTTTCCCAAATCGTTTCTTAAGATCTGGTCCTTCGTATCCCACGACTAAGGCCCAGCAAGAGAGGATGACAACCGGAGTCACCAAAAATAATCCAGATGAAGAACCCAACCAACCAGACACTCCTGCGCAAGCCAAACAAAAGCCAACGTAAATCGGATGATTAAATACTTTATAGCTTCCTGAACTCACATACCGCTCAGGCGGATATCCATTCATTGGTAAGCCTTTTCCAAAATACCAAAGATCATACATGCCCCAAAGAACAAATCCAATTCCACCTATTGTGAGAAGCATTCCAGCGCTTTGTAAATGACCTATTTGAAGAGGGAGCGTTGTAAAATGCGCCCAAGCGAGTAACAGCAGCGGAAGAACAATGCAGAAGATTACCGCATAGATAATTTTACCGGCTTTTGGGCTCATTGCCATATTACCTGCTCATGAATATACGTTCCTTTATGTTGCATTTCATTGATACTTAAGGTAGCAACTCCGCACCATTTATTTTCTTCCAATTGAAAGATTATTGTCGGAAAAAGCGATAATACTTGTCTGACACCTTTGAAAATTGTTTCGCCTACTGGTCCCGTGCGGAGCGAATGCCTGGTATCAAAAGTTAAAACAAAGGCGGAAGCTTGAATACTGTCATTTGAAATCGTTGCCTGGTTAAAGATATCTCCATTCAAAATCACAAGAATTTTCGGTTGAGGTCCTCGCCATTCAATCCAAATCACCGAATAAGCATCAGACAAAAAACGTCCCCAGAAAAGTTCTTTTATCGGTAATTTCCAAGGAGGAATATTAAGCACCATCTTCTCCGCATATCCCCAACCTTCAATCTCTGTAACATCATTTATAGTTGCTGTGCATCGTGCTTTGGGCACACAGCAATTCCAATCAACGAAAAGATCCGGATCGTCCAACAAGTTTTGCCGAACAGGCAAGTACGTAGGGTTCCACTCTGCCTGAAATGATTTTATCTTCCATACTAAATTATTTTCCAACCATTGCGGCTCCGGGCATTGATGGAAGGAATTATTTGTAACAACAATTCCATCGCAATCTCGATGAACAAATCCGTGGTAATTGATTGCAAATCTTCCCCATCGGAGTTTAGCAAAATAGCCAATTACCAAAGCTCCTTCCGGAGATATCACATCCATGTACCACTTCTCCAAAAGAAATTGTGCCATAATACAAGTTACCTCGAATATTGGCTTGATAAAAAAGAATTCTAGTCTATGAAGATCAACCTTTTTTTAATTTTGAAATACTTTTCTACCTTCGACCCGTATGTTTTCCCTTTTATTCATTCATTTCTTGGGCTTGTTTTGGTCTCCATACCAATATGTTTACCAAAAAGTTTCAATGGATATGCTTACTCGTTCTACCCAAAAAGGGATGCTAAAAACTTTAAAGGCATCCGTTTTTTATACCTCAGAAGGGAAGATGGCTTGCCATTACATTGAACCGTATGAAGCAGTTGTCTTAAACAATTCGAAAGGAGAATTTACGATTTACAACTTCAGTTCGAATTCAGTCATTCAAAAGCAGAACTACCTAATGGGCACTGAAACCAATCAGCTATTTTATTTTTTAGAAAATAATCGTGGTGATTTGGGCTTATCCAAAATGGGATTCACGTTAAAAGAGACAAAATTTGAAGAAGGCTTAAGAATTACGGTTTGGCTCCCTCCTATGCAGATTTCAAAGGAAATTTTAAAAGTGGAAGTAGCCCATAACAAAAACAATCCTATATTTCTTGGCTACTTTGATAAAAAAGGAAAAGCCATCAGCAAAGTTTATTTTTACAATTACCAGATGGTTGGAGGATTAAACTTTCCATCGTCCGTAACGCAAATCAATTACATCAATGAAAAGGATTCGATAATTTCAAAAACAATCTATTCCAATTTCAAAGTTGACAAAGACGTTGACGAGCAATATCTGAATTTTAAAGTACCTGCTAACGCAAAAATTTCACAATGATAAAGCTGGTTATAGTTGCGGCTGGTTTTTTTTTAATATTCCAAAGTAGCCTTCAAGCACAATCTTTGGAAAAGGATCTTGATCTTTTAGCACTGTCACAAAAAACAATTTCATTGCCGCACTTAAAAAAAAAACAGAGTCGTAATCCTCTCAGCATCGGATATCAATTAGGAATAAAATTATATCAGAAAGCAATCAGTGAGCAGCTAGCTACGAGCTGCGCTTTTGAACTTACCTGTTCGAGATTCAGCAGTGCTATGGTAGCTGAACAAGGCTTCCTCAAAGGTTATTTTTTAACGTTCGATCGACTGAGCAGATGTACAAAAATTGCTACCATTGAAAGCTTACCAGTAAGAATCAATAAACAAGGTAAAATAATCGAAAGTCCAGCAGATTTTCATTTCCATTAAGATATGGCGTCTGTAAGACTTTTTCTCTCCGTTCTCTTGTGCGGTTTTTCTTTCACAGTACATTCTCAATCAGAATCTATTTCAAAGAATCTGAACTTCGCTAAGTATCTTTTTGGAAAAAAATATTATGATGAATCTATCTACGTACTGACGAATCTGGAGAAGATTAGCAATGCAAATCCAATTCAGAAAGACAGCATACATTACCTGCTCGCTAATATTTACTATAATCAACAAGATTTAAAAAAGTCGATAGAATATTTTGATTTGATTAAAGAGAATTCTGAGCGAATGCACGTAGAAGCTGTCTTCTTTAGTTCTTTTAATCACGCTTATCTAAAGGCCTATTCCTCTTCAGTTCAGAAATTACTTAACTATTCACCCAAAGACAGTTCTGAATATCAGCTTCGGAATTTGGAACTTGCGGGTGTTTCACTTTTGCAGAGAAACTTAAAAAGGTATGATTCCCTATCGCGTTTTTTTTCTTCCTCAAATTATGCAATTGATCAGCAGGAAGAAAAAATGAAGGAACATTTCAAAAGAATCAACGAGCAACCAAAAAAATCGCCTTTTGTTGCCGCGGCACTCTCCGCGATTCTGCCAGGTGCAGGAAAATTTTATGCAGGAAACAAAGGTCAAGGAATGTATACCTTATTGATATCAGCAGTATTAGGTTTGCAGGCGTGGGAAGGCTACCAAAAGGACGGCCCCTCTAGTTTCCGATTCATTGCATATGGAACGATATTCTCCTCCATTTACATAGGCACAATTTGGGGGAGTGCTTTTTCCGTGAAGTTTAAGAAAGATCAGCTTAATGAAACAATTAATGATCAAATACTATTTGATATGCACATTCCTTTGCGCACCCTTTTTCATTAATGCGCAAGTAACCAGGAAGGCCGACAGTCTTTTTAGTGTCGGTGAATATTTACCAGCCCGCGTTGAATATGAAAAACTTCTATTTCAAAATGATAACGGGATGAGTAATCTTTTGATTTTGCGAAAATCATTTTGTTTCAAAGCAGAAGGAAAATACGAGGATGCATATATCACATTGCAGCGAGCAAATTTTTTCGAAGATGGAGATAGCCTTAAACATATACTGTATTACGAGTCAGCGCTGAACGCATATCTAGCAGGCAAGTACGATTTGGCGTTCAGCAAAGTGCAGGAGTCGCATTATTATTTGCAAGGAAGAAATCATGCTT
>CAZNCO010000202.1:0-7673 GCA_964571345.1 uncultured Ohtaekwangia sp. | reverse complement strand
GTGGGAGGTTTGCTTCCCGAAACACAGAGAGAAGATTATGAGGAACAGGATTTTATGTACATCAATAATGCAGATGGAACATTTACAGAAACTTCAAAGAACTCCTTAGGCCATTTATCCAGAAATGGAATGGGGTGCGATGTTGCAGATTTTAATAATGATAACAAGGCCGACATCATTACATTAGACATGTTGCCCGAAGATAATTTTCGCCAGAAATTATTGAAAGGCCCCGATGACAACACGCGGTATTTTCTAATGGTAGATAGTGGCTTTCATCATCAGCAGATGCGAAACACCCTGCAACTGAATAGAGGGGTTCATAATGATGCACCATTCTTTTCTGAAATTGGCCAGTTAGCAAAAGTATCCACTACTGATTGGAGCTGGTCTCCATTATTTTTAGATGCAGACAATGACGGATTCAAAGATTTATTTGTTACGAATGGATACCTGCGCGATTTTACTAGTCTTGATTTTTTGAAATTCATCGTGCCAAAAGCAAAACAGGAAGCGCAAGATCAGGGAAAAGAATTGCAAGTTTATGATCTGGTGAAGCAAATGACGTCCACCAAAACAAGTGACTATCTTTTTCGCAACAATGGAGATTTAACGTTTTCTGATTACTCGAAAGAGTGGGGAATATTCACACCTAATTTATCTTTTGGTGCTACGTATGCTGACTTAGATAATGATGGAGACCTTGAATTAATAACTAACAATACCAACGAACCTGCCACCATCTGGGAAAACCACGCAAGTGAAATTTTGCAGAATAATTTCTTACGGGTTAAGCTGCAGGGACCCAAATCAAATCCCCTAGGGCTTGGTGCAAGAATTTTAATAGAATTTGACTCTACGAAAATTCAATCACAGGAATTGATCCTCACCAGGGGATTTCAATCCAGTGTAGAACCTGTAGTTCATTTTGGCTTAGGAAGAAATAAGCAGATTTCAACGCTTACAGTTCTATGGCCAGATGGGACGGAGACAGTTTTGCGAGATGTAAAAGCAAATCAGTCTATTACTGTTTCGCATCAAGAATCAACGCCCATTGAACAAACCGCTGGAACTTGGGACCGAGACCTTGTTGAAGATATCACTGAAAGAAGTGGCGTTGACTTCATGCATCGTGAAGGCGGATTCATTGATTTTAATTCGGAGCCATTGATACCTTATGAATTTTCGAAATCCGGACCGCCACTGGCTGCCGGAGATGTGAATAAGGATGGCTTTGAAGATTTTTTTATTGGCGGTGCTGCCGGTCAAAGCGGTCGACTTTATTTAAGTGATGGGAAGGGAACATTTTTCTCACGCCAACATCAGCCGTGGGAAGCAGATGCGATGATGGAAGATACAGGCGCTGTTTTGTTCGATGTAGATGACGACAAAGATTTGGATTTGTTTGTTGTGAGTGGCAGTAACGAATACCCAACAGGCTCTCCTTATTTGCAGGACAGATTGTATGTGAATGACGGGAATGGAGTTTTCAAACCTGCTCCGGAAGGTGCCGTGATCAAGGAACAATTGAATGGATCGTGTGTTGCTGCTGCTGACTTTGACCGCGATGGAGATGTTGATTTGTTTGTGGGCGGAGGAGTGATGCCTGGCAGTTTTCCTCTTCCCTCACCGGGAGCAATTCTGATCAATGAAACAGACAAGACTACACATCAAATCAAATTCAGGGTAGGCACTGCGGAGGTGAATCCGCAACTGCGAGAACCAGGCCTTGTAACCGATGCTCTTTGGACTGATTTTAATGGCGATCAATGGCCGGATCTGGTGGTGGTGGGTGACTGGATGCCAATCAGGATTTTTCAAAACGATCGTGGCAAACTGACTGAAGTGACAAGCAATTCCCTTTTAAATACTTCCGGATTGTGGCGAAGAATTTTAGCAGACGATTTCGACAATGATGGAGATATTGACTTCGTGGTAGGCAATGCCGGCCTGAACCTTTCCTGGACAGCATCGCAAACGCAACCCCTGGAAATGTATTATTCTGACTTCAATAAAGATGGAAGGGTTGATCCAGTTATTTGTAGTTACGTGCAAGGTAAAAGTTATCCTATCGCTACACGCGATGAGCTGCTATCACAACTTACTAATCTTCGAAAGAAATTTACCGACTATAAATCTTATGCGAATACGACAATAGAAGATGTTTTTTCTGTGGAGGAAATTAAGCAAGCAAGGAAGCTGCAGGTGCAAATGTTAGAATCGGTCTACGTTGAAAATAATGGCGGGGGAAATTTTAAAATCTCTTCACTGCCCATCGAAGCTCAGTTTTCTGCTGGCAGTGCTTTGCTATCTGCAGATTATAATTCGGATGGTAAGAAAGATATTTTGCTGGCAGGAAATTTCTTTCCGTGGCGAACGCAATATGGGCCATCCGATGCCGCGTGTGGTTTGTTGTTAACGGGAGATGGAAAGGGAACATTCACCTCGTTATTGAAAACGAATTTCTTTGCGCCAGGAGATGTTCGGGCAATGATTTCTTTAAAGGGCAAAGATGCAAGTCGTTACGTTGTGATCGGAAAAAATAGTAGCCTTGTTCAGGTTTTGAGAATAAAGTAGAATGAAATTCAGATTTAGTATGAGAAAAATTTTTACTCTTTGTGTAGTTGTGCTGTCGAGTGTTTTGCCTGACCTCGTTTTCGGGCAAAAGGTTACTTTAAATCCTACAATCACGCCAGCCCTTTTCAAATACAATGACCAAATTACAGTTGTTTATGATGTTACCGGCACATCTTTAGCTTCTTTAACGAATGCATGGGTTTGGGTGTGGATTCCAAATGCAACCTCCATCAACGCGAAGTACAATATTAATCCGGCAACATCTGCGGCAGATCCTGCAAAAAGTACAATTTCAACAGATGGAACGGGCAGGAAAACATTCACCTTCACATTCAAGCCTTCTGATTTTTTTTCTTCAGATATCAGCACTCAAACACAATTGGGTATTTTGTTGAAGGCAAGTGATTGGTCAGGGGGCCAAACAACAGATTACCTCGCAACGATTTGGGATGGTTCATATCAGGTGAAGCTTGTGTCGCCAACTGCCCAGCCTTTATTTGTAAATAGTGGTGATGTGATTTCAATACAGGCGGAAACTCCGATCAATTCGGATTTTCAATTATTGGTAAACAACACTTTAACAGATTCACAAACAGGAATTACCAATTATACCTATTCTTTGGCTGCGTCTTCTTCCTATTCAGTAGTCACCATAATTGCCACAGCATCAGGTACATCTACCTCTCAGCAAGTTTCATTCTCTTATCTTCCATCGGCACCGAGCCCGCTTGTATCAAGGCCGTCCGGAATCAAGGATGGAATCAATTATGACCCGGCCGATCCAACCACCGTAACGTTGAGCCTTTGGGCCCCGAATAAATCGTCAGTGTATGCGCTTGGCGATTTCAGTAACTGGGACGTTTTGCCGGCTAACCTAATGAATCGTGATGGTGAGCATTTTTGGATTCAGCTTACCAATCTTCAGGCAGGAACAGAGTATGCCTACCAGTATTTGGTTGATCAAACCATTTTTGTAGCTGACCCATATGCTGATAAACTTCTTTCAACAGACGATCAATATATTCCGGCATCTACTTACCCAAATCTGAAACCCTATCCCGCCAAGGCTGTTCATTCACAATCGTACTTTAATTGGCTTGCTGTGTTTCAAACAAATCAAACTCCTTATACATGGCAAGTAACTAGTTTTCAAAGACCGGCTAAAGAGAAATTGGTTGTCTATGAATTACTCATCCGTGATTTTTTTGATGCGAACAATAGGACATATCAAAACCTGATCGACACGATTGGTTATTTTAAAAAACTTGGGATCAATGCGATCGAGCTAATGCCGATTATGGAATTCAGTGGCAACGATAGCTGGGGCTATAACCCTGATTTTATGTTCGCGCCTGACAAGTATTATGGTACTAAGAATAAGCTGAAGGAGTTCATTGATACGTGTCACCAAAATGGAATTGCTGTGATCCTGGACATCGTATTAAATCAACAGGATATGTTTAATCCGTATGCCATGATGTACTTTGATTTTACCAATTATAAACCATTGGCTTCAAATCCCTGGTTCAATGTGGATGCACCCCATCCTTTCAGCGTCTTCTTTGACTTAAATCACACAAGCACGTATACTCAGAAGTATGTGGATACGATAAATTATTATTGGTTGAATGAATACAAAGTTGATGGTTTTCGATACGACCTTTCAAAGGGATTCACTCAAAAATACAGCGGCACAGATGTTACGCTATGGTCTGCGTATGATCAATCAAGAATTAATAATCTGACTCGCATGGCGGATGCACTCTGGAAAAATTTTCCAGACGCATACATTATACTGGAGCACTTTGCCGATAATTCTGAAGAAACGGTGTTAGCGAATTACCGCATCAATGAAGGTAAGGGAATGATGTTGTGGGAAAATTTTAATTACGCCTACAATCAGAATACGATGGGGTATTCAAGTAGCTCAGATGTGAGCGGAATATATTATGCAAACAAAGGATGGACCGCACCGAGAGCGGTTGGGTACATGGAGAGCCATGATGAGGAGCGGCTGATGTATAAGAATGAAACGTATGGAAATTCAAATGGAACTTATTCCGCGAAGGATCTTGCCACAGGCTTGGAGCGGATGAAGTCGGCAAACGCTTTTTTCCTTCCAATCCCAGGCCCTAAGATGCTTTGGGAGTTTGGTGAACTTGGCTATGATTACTCCATCAATTATTGCCCGGATGGATCGATCAGCAATAATTGCAGGGTTTCGGCAAAACCTGTCAAGTGGGATTATTTGTCGGTACCCGAACGCTTGAAATTAAAAAAAGTCTTTTCGTACATCCTTACTCTTAGAAATACCTATAGCATATTTCAGACCTCTGACTTCACCATGCAAGGTGGAAGTAGTTTGGTAAAACAAATGATTTTTAAGGGGCAGCCTTATTCGGCAAGTCCTACATCCACGGACAATATGAATGTGGTTATTATTGGAAATTTTGATGTTACTTCGCAATCTATCAATGCGAATTTTCCGCACACCGGTAACTGGTTTCATTTCTTTGCTCAAGGTGATCAGCTGTCGGTTGCGTCAACGCCCCAGGCAATCACGCTTCAGCCTGGCGAATTCAGAATCTATACCGATGTGCAGCTTGGTAATACTGAAATGGAATTGACTGCGTACAATTTACCGATCGCTCCTGTTTTGAATTCTATTCAGCAGGTAATTAATAAAGTTGAATTGACTTGGACAGACAAATCTTCCATTGAAACGGGATACACTGTGTACCGAAGGAAAGTGGGACAATCATTTGCGAAAATAGGTCAGGTATTGCCTAATATTACCAGCTACGTTGTCAACCAAGGATTGGAATCTTCTACCGCCTACGAATATTATGTTGAAGCGAACAACCCTTACGCGTCATCCGCCTCGAATACCATGCAATTTACCACAGGAACCATTACTGCGATTGAAGAGATTGCCGATTCGAATTTAGTTTATCCAAATCCTTCTTCCGGTATTTTCAAGGTGAATACAGGCATTACCATTGATCAATTATCGATTCGAACTATTCAGGGAAATCAGATTTCACCAACGAGATTGGATTCTCATACGTGGGATATTAGTGGTTTCGCAGCGGGCCTATATATCATTGAGATCAATACTAATTCATCTATATCTAGATTTAAAATTATTAAGAACTAAGGTATGCGTACATTCTTCAAGGAATCTATTTTGGTTTTCGCAATCATTCTTTCAATCGGTGTTTCTTTTGGTCAGGAGAAAAAGATATTTGATCGAGTAGAACCACCTTTCTGGTGGACGGGAATGAAGAACAATCAACTCCAGATTTTATTTTATAATGCGAAAGAGGACTTGTCAATATATGATGTCAGCATTCAACACAGCGGAGTTGAATTGAAGGAAAAGATTAATGTTGAAAACCACCATTATGTTTTCCTCCAGCTGGAGTTAAGCAAAGAATTGAAAGCAGATTGGATTTCTATTCAGTTCAAATCGAAGAAAAAGAATTTTGTTTACAAGTATGAATTGAAAGCAAAACCCACTTCTGAAAAGATTGCACAGGGTTTTAATTCATCGGATGTTGTCTACTTGATTATGCCGGATCGGTTTGCGAACGGAGATACCAAAAATGATACGATACCGGGAATGTTTGAAGGTACTCATCGTGATAAACCCTATGGCAGGCACGGAGGCGATTTAAAAGGTATTGCTGATCATGCAGATTACTTTCAAAAACTAGGCGTAACAACATTGTGGTTAAATCCGGTTTTAGAGAACAATCAACGAAGCGCAAGCTATCATGGCTATGCGATCACTGATTTGTATAATGTTGATCGCAGATTTGGTTCGAACGAAGAGTATCGACTGTTGATTGACAAGTTGCATAGCCTCGGAATTAAGATGGTGCAGGATATGGTTATGAACCACATCGGCATTGAACATTGGCTCGTGAAAGATCCTCCTCAAAAAGATTGGATACATCAATTTCCCACCTACACCACGTCTAACTACCGCGGAGGAGTGATTTCCGATCCGTATCATTCAAAAGCAGATTCCATTAAGATGGTGAACGGATGGTTTGATAAAGCAATGCCCGATGTAAATCAAAGTAATCCTCTTTTTGCTCAATACCTGATTCAAAACTCATTGTGGTGGATTGGTTATGCTGGTATAGACGGAATCAGAATGGATACTTATCCCTACCCGGATAAGAATTTTATGGCATCGTGGACGAAAGCGCTGTCAGATGAATACCCAGCATTTGGAATGGTAGGTGAAGTATGGTTGACATCTCCACCTGCTGTGGCCTACTGGCAAAAAGGAATGCCTAATAGAGACGGATATCAATCAGGGCTCCCTAGTGTGACGGATTTTCCATTCTGTTTTGCAATTCCGCGTGCACTGAATGAAGAAGCCGGATGGGAGACCGGTCTCGCGAGATTATATGATTTACTGACGCAAGACTTTATATATCCCAATGCTAACAACAATCTTACTTTTCTGGATAATCACGATATGACCAGATACTTTCGATTGATTGGAAGTAATGTGAACAAGCTTAAGATGGGGTTGACATTGTTGTTAACCTCGCGAGGTATACCACAAATTTATTACGGTACGGAAGCGCTGATGGATGGCGATGCTGCGCAGCATTCCGAGATAAGGAAGGATTTTCCAGGCGGGTGGAACGGAGATAGAGTTAATTTCTTTTCAGGGAAAGATCTTTCTCCAGAACAAACCGAAGTTCTTGATTTTATGACCCGTATATTGAATTGGAGAAAGCAAAAAGAAGCAATTCATAAGGGTAAACTTGTTCATTTCATTCCTGAGAATAATGTATATGTGTACTTCCGGATACTCAAAAAAGAATCGGTGATGGTAGTATTGAACAGAAATGATAAAGAAGTAAATCTCGATACTAGCCGGTTTAAGGAGTGCTTGGGCAATTATACTAATGCCCGGGACATCATTACAAACATCGATATAAACGATTTATCAAACCTGAGGCTTAAACCAAATGCTTCGATGATTTTTGAGTTGCATTAGAGCCGCCATCAATCTTGCAGCCTCTGTAAAAATTGCCGAAGTAGAGAAAGTACGAGTAGGAGAGCAGTAAGGG